>NZ_JBHSZV010000039.1:0-35891 GCF_042663045.1 Halobacillus seohaensis
AGAAGTAATTCCATCATAGAACAAACCCTCATCTTTTCATAGGTGGGGGTTATTTTGCGCTTACATATTAAAAGTGATTAGATCAATCTCTCTACGCCATACACCTTCCATTCTAGATAAGTATTACTCACCATTGGAACAAGGACCGAAACCAATATTGGGTGTTTTTGTCAACATAATATTGAGCCACAGCGATGACTTGTAACTGCTAGACTAAACTAGACAGATTTTGATTGATAAATTTGAACACTTTTTGATCCCCAATAACCTCCCATCCGTTAAAATAATAAGGTATGAATGTTAACTGATTACGGCCACTAGAATGTACCACTATCGCCATGTTTTTTACCACCGAATGACAAGGACTTTACCACACACCGCCAACGTTGGTGTGACTGCTAAACTAGCAGTCACACCAATAAAAAAAAGCCCTACAGATTAAAATTTTAATAATCTTGTAGAGCTTTTTTACGTTCAATTAGTTAGATTCCTGAATTATTCTTAGAAAATTATCGTCCGGATATGGCTTATTATTCGTTCACAAAGAACATTGTTGAAGGACAGACAATTAAAGTGTTTAACAACGGGGAAATGATGCGGGACTTCACTTATATTGATGATATAGTTGATGGCATTGAGAAAAGTCCCTGGTTCTTATGCTGTCAGTGCAACAGCTAGAACCGGGGATGTTTTTATATTAAAAGTGATTAGATCAATCTCTCTACGCCATACACTTTTCATTCTAGAAGTATTACTCACCATTGGAACAAGGACCGAAACCAATACCCGCTTAGCTTAGCATACTCTATAAATGCTGTTTCACTTTCTCGTTTAGTTATACCGTTATCTGGATTATAAAATGAAGGTGCGAAAGAGTAAGAAAGTTGAATGTCGTCATTATAAACCTTATCAAAGGTGGAATATTGGGGTCTGACCCCCGGTGCGTTAAAGCGGAAAAGTGTTCGGTTAATTTAAGGTGAATTTAAGATCGATAAATCTTTCAGAGATAGCAAGTGGGTTTCTGGTGTTCTGAAATAAAATTTTGGTTAATTGTATTTGTACCTGGATCTAATATTAATGCTATTGAGATATAGAGGAGATGTATGTACTATGAGCGTTTTAGTTACGGGTGCAGCTGGTTTTGTTGGTATGCACTTATCAAAGAGGTTGCTAGAAGAAGGTTATACGGTTATTGGTTATGACAGTGTTAATGATTATTATGATGTTCAGTTGAAACGAATATTGGGGTCTGACCCCCAGTGCGTTAAAGTGCTAAAGTGAATATAAAAATATCCCTGGTTTTCATGCTGTGAGTGCAACAGCTAGAACCGGGGATATTTTTTTATTAAAAGTGATTAGATCAATCTCTCTACGTCATACACTATCCATTCTAGATGAATATTACTCACCATTGGAACAAGGACCGAAACCAATACCCGCTTAGCTTAGCATACTCTTTAAATGCAGTTTCACTTTCTCGTTTAGTTATTCCGTTATCTGGATTATAAAATGAAGGTGCAAAAGAGTAAGAAAGTTGAATGTCGTCATTATAAACCTTATCAAAGGTGAATTTACTCCTCAGAGCGTGGTAATTACTTGTGACAATTATTGCCGAATTGAAATTATTCTCCTTCATAATTTCCTTTGTAAACAGAGAATTTTCATATGTACTCGTAGCCCCACGTTCTCCTAATAGTGACTTTTTAGGAATTCCTAGTGATATAGCTTCCTCCATCGTAGTGCCTGACTCTGTGGAATTAGACAAAATGATATGATCGGCCAATCCTTTATTATAAAGGTCACTTGCATGTTCTAACCGTTCTTGGTTACCACTTAAAACAACTATAGCATCGGAAGGTTTAGGATTGTTCTTCTTTATAAGTAAATCAGGACCTATGGTTAATAGGATTATGGAAACTGTGAGGATTATAAAGAGATTCGTTAAGAATAAAACAAGAAGAATTCGTCTGATTTTTTGTTTGGTTACACTCATCCTAAACCTCTTTCTGTTCTGTCTTTATTCACTTAATTTACTAAATAGCTTTTTTCTTCAAGTAATTGCCGGGTCATTTCTCTAGCGCTAAAGTATAAACGCAGAGAAGGATAATTTTCCTAGTACAGACATTTTACTACAGATACATGCACCTACCAAACATTATAATTGTATAGATCAGGTTAAGCGATAAAGAACATTGGGGCTGTCTCCCAGTGTTGCTAAAGTACACTAATATATGAGAGTAAATCTTATCGTGTTGATCCTCCACTAACTCAAAAGAAGCAGGAAGAAAGACTACCAAAAGCCTCTACCGTAAGAAAGACACATCTGGGGTCAGGTCTCTCAAACTCAACAAACGATTATAGCTCGATATGGCAGAAGGCCCTGACCCCACTTCTCGTCCAGAACACCAGATCTTGCTGACGCTCAGTGATGGACACATGACCAAGGAGATATTGGTGCCTAGTATCAAGGAGCTTAATTTTGTCTCCGTGACGTTAAAGTGAAACTAACACAATACCTGTTCTTATGCTGTGAGTGCAACCAGGTATTCTATCAGAAAGTGTAGTTATTTGCTAAAACGCTCCTTAAATGTATTTCTCGAGTAGGAAAGGTTGGAGAAGCACAATGGTAACTAAACAAATAAAGAATCTTCATCCATTCAACCAGGTGATGTAAAAGCCACTTGGGTCAGTTTCCCAGTGTTGTAAAATATTAAAGAACTTCTCAGCCTAACCAATTCTGCAGATATAAAAAAGATTTAAGAATTCAATTAAAGAATCGATATAAAAGACATCAGGGAGGATGGCAAGTAATGGTGTTGGTGTTAGAAAGACAATCAGAAGAAGAATTTATTGTAAAAAAGACTTAAGAATTCAAACAAAGAACCGATATAAAAAACATCAGGGAGGATGGTAAGCATGGCGCTTGTACTAGGAAGAAAACCAGGAGAAAAGTTAATCGTAGAGCATCTTGGTGAGAAGATGGAGATTGAAGTTATTAAAACAGAAGATGGAATGTTGCGGCTTGGTATTGAAGCCGGGCAAAATTTCAAATTATTAAGGAAAGAACTTTATTCTGATAGTGACTCTAACTAGAGTTATTATATATTTGCAGAGCAAATGGATGTGTTCTGCTAAAAACAAAACAACACGGAGGTAATATTTATGAGAATTAATCACAACATTGCGGCATTAAACACACATCGTCAGTTAGGACAAGCAAACGACGCACAACAAAGTTCAATGGAGAAATTATCTTCAGGTCTTCGTATTAATGGAGCGAAGGACGATGCAGCAGGACTTGCAATTTCTGAAAAAATGCGTGGACAAATTCGTGGTTTGGATCAAGCAACAAGTAATGCGCAAGATGCAAACTCTATGATACAAACTGCTGAAGGTGCTTTAAATGAAACACATGATATCCTTCAGCGCATGCGTGAATTATCAGTTCAATCATCCAATGACACTAATACTGAAACTGATCGTGGCGAAATACAAAAAGAAGTTAATCAACTATCAGAAGAGCTTACTAGAATTTCTGATAACACTGAGTTTAATACTCAAAATCTTTTAGATGGTTCTTTTGAAGGTAAATTCCAGATTGGTGCTAATGCAGATCAAAATGTTGAACTACAGATCAACGAAATGAGTGCTGAAGCATTAAAAGTATCAGGAGATGGCGAAGGTGTAGCACTAACGGAGATTACTTCAACTACATCAACAGGTGCTGTTGACCTTTCAGAAGGGGAACATAAACTTAATGTTGCAGATTTCGGGGATAATTTAAGTGTAGATGGACAATCAGTTAAATATGGTCTTCAAAATGAAGAGGGTGATTTTGTTGCACTTGCAGATTCGAATGGAGAAGATTTTAGTTATTTAAGTGAAGCAACAAGCAGAGAAGATCTTGCTGGAGCAAGTTTTGAAGATTATGGTACTGACCAATTAGAATTTGATGAATCTGTTCGTTCTGGCGAAGTTAGTGTTACTGTTAATGACTCTAATGCAGTTACAGAAGCAACTGCAAATGCGTCTATTGATGTTGAAGGGTTAGCTACTGGCTCATATACAGTGGAAACTGGTATTGCTGCAGATGCAGATGCTTGGAATGGTACTGATGTTGATGATACTGCTGATTCAGTTTATGGTGAAATAAATAGCGTTCTTCTTGATGATGAGGGAAATGTATCTGCGGTATCAGCAGATGATAGTGACTTTTATGCAATAGAAGATTTAGATTTAGAAACAACAATTGATACCGATCCCGGTACTGACACGTTTGTAGATGACGTAGTACAAGGCGGTGCTGATCCAGTAATGTCACTTGGAACTGCTGCGACAGATGGCGACGAATTTACTGTTGAAGCTAATGGTGGAATTGATGTTTCTACTCAAGAAGCTGCAAATGGTGCTATTGAAACGATCAACGATGCAATTGAAACTGTATCAGGTGAGCGTTCTAAACTTGGTGCGATGCAAAACCGTTTAGACCACACAATTAATAACTTAGGTACATCTTCTGAAAACCTAACTGCTGCGGAATCTCGTATCCGTGACGTAGATATGGCGAAAGAAATGATGAATCAAACGAAGAATTCTATTCTTTCTCAAGCATCTCAATCTATGCTTGCTCAAGCAAATCAACAACCACAAGGTGTGCTTCAATTACTACAATAATATTTATGTTGGAAGGGACTCTAGCTTTGCTAGGGTCTTTTTTACTATAATAAAAAGTGCAGGTGACAGGATTGATCAGAAGCAGAAACGATGAATTGTATAGTTATTCCTTTAACGGTCATCAATTTATATTAAAAAAACTATACATTTCCAATGATCCAAGAGATTTTACAGACAATAATTACAAATGGGTACTAGGTCTGCGAGATAAGAGTATGGATTATATTACAATTAAAACAGTAGATAAAGAAATTAAATCAAGTGAACTTCTTACTTTTCAATCTAATGTCATTAATCAACCACCTATGTTTGAGAGTAGGGTGTTTGCCGATGATGCCGATGATATTCTTAAAAAGATAACAATATTAGAAAATGGTCAATGTAATTGATAATCATATAATGTACGTTTGTTTTAGGAACTGAGATGTTCACAAAATAAGCTAACTAAGCCCCTACTTCAATCTTTTGAGTAGGGGCTATTTTTATTTGGAGGGATAATCGTGAAACAATATGAAGTTAAAAAGCAGAAGTTGATTACAGCCAACGAAATGTACCACCAGTGACATAGTTCTTACCACCGAATGACAAAGAATGTACCGGTAAGTGCCAAGATATTTACCACTTCACCTTCTGTATAATTATTGAGCACACCTTCAGGTGTGCCATTATTTATGTAGGAGGTATTTTTGTAGTAAGCGTAAAATAACCCCCACCTATGAATGAGGCCACTGAAAAAGTCCGGTGAATTTCAAGAAAATCAAATCCCTAAAAATTCCATCCCCACTTTCGGTTTATAAATCAGGGATAAATTGGACTTGATCCTCCACTTTGGCAGGAAAAAACAATGTGATTTTGGGATAGTGTTTTTCAAAAAAGTTCATTATTAATAGAAAAGGACTTTTTCAGTGGCCTCCCTATGAATAGGTGAGGGTTTGTCCTATGATTAAATTACTTCTTTGGCACGTGACAGATTTCAGGTAACGATAAGGACCAGGGAAGAACCTCTTCCCAAGCCAGGATTGGCAAGGTCCGTCTGAGGGAGTTGTTCAAATAAATAAGTGAGATAGTAGAGAGGGTTCAAGCCGTTGGCTTTTGCCGTTTCTACCACACTGTAAATGATGGCGCTGGATTCAGACCCTTTCAGGCTATTTGAAAACAGCCAGTTCTTGCGGCCGATCACGAATGGTTTGATGAATCGTTCAGCTCGATTATTATCGATATCGATTTGCCCATCCTGCAGGTAGAGGACCAGCTGATTCCATTGATTCAAACAATAGGTGATGGCTTCCCCAAATTTGCTTTTCGGCAAGACTTTGGATTTGTGGTTTTTCAGCCACTTCGAAAAGTCCTCCAGTATCGGCTCACTTTCCTTCTTCCGATACTCCAGGCGTTCTTCGTCTGTCCACGTTTTACTTTCTTTCTCAATAGCGTATAATCGCTGAATCTTCTGAAGCGCCTCATTGGCGACACTATTGATCAATGTCGACGAGGAAGGGGCGGCTTTCAACGCCTCATCGAATTTACGGCGGGCATGCGCCCAACACCCCATGAGTTGTACTCCGTCCACTTTATGATAGCCTCCATACCCATTGGTCTGGAGGTAACCAGAAAACGATTCGAGGAATCGTTTCGCGTGCTTGCCGGCTCGCGTACGCTGATAGTCATAAAGGATGATTGGAGGCCCATGGCGACCGGTACAGTATAGCCGCATATAGGACTTGGATGAAGCAGCTTTCCCATCTTCCCGCGATACCTGGAGAGGCGTCTCATCCGCATGTAGCGATGAATGCTCACCATAGCTTGATGAAGTTGGTCAAACAGCGGCTTCAACCAGTGATGCGCTGCTTGAATCATCCAGTTGGCGATGGTGGCTCTGGATAAAGGGATTCCCATGCGTTCCAACTGCTTTTACTGGCGATAGAGAGGCAACGCCTCAACATATTTCTGACTCATGATAAATGCCAGGGCTTGAAGGCGAAGCGAGACTCTTCGAAAGAACGGGGTTCGGCATAGGAGCTGTCTGGACAGGGGTTTCCACCCCATGTCGCTCACAATGCCGGCAACTGTATACATGGCGCACGTGTTTTTTCACCTTAACCTGAGCCGGAATCACGATCAATTCACGACGCTCTTCTGTGCTCATTTGGTGAAGATCATGACCGCATGACGAACAAGCCTGGTCCTCGAGGTGGTATTCCACCGTTTCTGTAGGAAGACTTTTCATCATTTCATCACGCTGCCCTTTTCGTTTTTTCCGTTTATATTCGATCGTTTCGATTGTCGGCTCCTCTTCGTTCGCATTTCATCGAAAAAGGAAATCTGATCAGGGTCCATCTTTTCACTCGAAGCACCAAAACGCTTCTGTTGGCTCAATTTGAACTGTTGTTCATACCATTCAACTTTGGCTGCCAGCTTAGCGTTTTCGTCTTCCAGAGAAAGACAAGGTTCTTCCAATGATTCCATTGTCTTGGGGTTCTTCGTCTTTGTATCCATAAAAAAAGGATTCGACATAAACACACGAATCCCTTCTTTTAAATCAATGTTTTTGCGTGAACAGCCCGGTGGGTTCCTCTCTGGTGGAGAGGCAATCCGTCCATCAACCACCGAAATTGCCGTCGGCTTACAGACATGACAGAAGCACCATCGTCTGCAGGCCATTGAAAGGTTCCTTTTTCAAGGCGACGATAATGAAGCCAAAATCCGTTGTGATCCCACTGGAGAATTTTCACTTTATCTCGTTTCCGATTACAGAATACAAATAGACAAGGGGAGAAAGGATCCAAATCGAATGTTTCCTGAACCAGGATTGCCAGGCCATCAATAGACTTTCGCAAGTCCGTATTGCCCTGAGTTAGATAAACCTTCTCCACATGTACCACATTCAACATACCGCCTGGACCACTTTCAGCACGTTGGCCAGGTGTTCCGGACAGACATCTTCGGAGGTTTCAATCGTCGCTCTTCCGATGGAAATATGTATAGATGGTTGCGAAGCCTCTTCTTCAACTTCTACAGCCACCCAGGAAGGCGCCGAATCAGCCGATACTTGAATCTCTCTTTTCCAATATCGAAAGGTATGAATATTAATATGATGGTTGTTACACCATTCTTTGGCCGTCTGACCGGATTCTTGAAAATGCATCAACCGGTCTTCCCAAAGCCCTTGTTTATCTGTTTGGCTCATCAACATTCCTCCTAAGAAATTCTGACTGTAGTATCTCACAGCCATTAGGAAGATTAGAAGGTGGGCATTATTTTCCGCTTACGATATGACTTCCTTAAGTGATTTACAACTAACAAGAATTGCTGCAGAATTAGATGCTATTAGTAAGGAGAAAGATGTATTGTTTATTTCATCATCAGGAAATATTAATTCAATGTATGAAAAAATGGCGCATACTCCTTATCCTAATTACTTTTCTGATGATGCTACTAGGATTTTACCTCCAGGTGAAAACTTCTTAGGAATTACAGTGGGTTCAGTGGCAACTAAATCTGAAAATGGTGCACTAGGGGGACTGAATCATCCTTCCCCATTTTCGAGATGTGGACCTGGATCTTTTGGAACTTTGAAACCTGAAATAGTAGTGGATGGTGGAAATGACCGAGTTGATGTATAGGATTCTATACGAGTACTGGGTGGGTTATTTTTATTGTTCAAAGAGTGCAATTAGTGATCTATGACAATTAGGCCAGATTGGAGTAACTCTTATATTACGTAGCAGACCCATACTGTGCAACAAATATCTTCAATATTTAGTGGATTTGTGATAGATATTCGGTAGAAAAAAACATAGGACTTATTGTGTGTAAATTTTGGGTTATTAAAATATTAATAATTTTGATATATTTTTAAAAAATAGCCTAGTTCAATTTGAACTAGGTTATTTCAGCTTCAAAACTACCCTGAAATTTCAATATTTAGGTTAAGAACGAAATTCTTATTTTCTAATTTTAAACTCATTTTCAAATCCATTTTTGGGAGATTGTAACATTTTATCTACCGAACTAAATTCTTTTTTAACAATTTCTGTAGTTGTAATGAGAACACAATGTACAGGAAAATCAACAGTTGCCTTAAGGTCATCAGATTGAGCAAAATTAAGCATTGTCTCGAACGCCCACTTATCTAATGATATAAATTCATTTTTATCTATTTTTTTCTCATATTTCTCTATGGATTTGGCAGCCTGTTCTTCAATTTGTAAATCATTTGTTCCTGTTCCAAATACTTGATTATACTTAATATCTTCAGATGGATTTGTAAAGTTGTCATCATCGTCAAAAATCTTCAGAAATGATTGTTGATTCTCATCGATTCCAAATAATATTATTGTAGCACCTGCTGATGGTTGAACAATATCACTATCTGAGATTTTCTTGGATAACTCTGCAAAATCAGGGCGATATTGCTTTTGAATTTCAGTAATAATTTTTGATAATTTATTTATGTTATTCGTCTGAATTTCATTTACGGACTTTTTTCTAGTTTCATCCATTTGAGAACCGCCAGTAGCGATATAAAATTTGTCAATAAGATGCTCCATTTTTTGTACAGTTTGAATCTTGCCACTTCCAGTTCTTTTACTATCAGCAGCCATGAATACACCGTTTTGATTAAGATAACCAATTATTGCCGTCACTCTTATTTTCCCCTTTTAAATTTAGTAATCGAATAATGTAATCTTAACAGATTAGGCATTGTTAAAGATATAAATCTCGCTTTATAGTAAAAGAAGTTGTTTATTTCGCTGTATAAGTCAAATATGAAAAGACGGTCACATTGAACGTAATCGTCTTACACCCGTATTAATGGAGTAAATTTTCTTTCTATTCGTTTCATAACGCCTGATACATTTCCGTTAATTTGACTACAACGGGAGCATATATTAAGTAAGTAAGGCTCAACAACATCTGATTCTTTATCAGCTAGTGTCATTTAGTAGAACAATGATTTTAAAAATTGGAGGATAGATATGTGAATATAAATAAAGTGTTAAATGAAGCGGATAAAATCAAAATTAATAATCTAAACAAAAAGATCTTTGAAATGTGGGAACAATATAAACCTACTACTGCAAGTGATGATATATATCCACTTCCTAGCTTTTTTAGAGATAATTTCGAAACAAACCAACTACTTTTAATTGGAATGAATCCTTCTCTGAATGATGAGTATGTTGAAGATGATAATGCTAAGAAGAAAAAGGGATTTTATCACTATTGCACACAGTATGGTTCCAACTGGAATCTTACCAAATTAACCGAACTTCAAGAATATGAGAATCGGATAGGACAGTATCATAGTTATGAAAAGGGAATAAATAGGTTTAAAGATGAAATAAATATTAATACTCTTAAAATTCATGCAATAGACCTATTCTTCTTTAGAAAAACTAATCAATCAGACTTTCTTAAGCAACACATTTTAGATAAGAGTGGAAACCTTACTCTACTCGCTATTGAGATGTTCAATATTACATTAAAGGCGATAATCATTTACAAACCTAAAATAATCGTGATTGCTAATGCCAATGCATTTAAATTATTTAAAGAATATATTATGTCACTAGGTGACCCCTATTATATTACTAGTAACCTAGACGAGTTACATGGATGTCATTTTGTTACTTTAGATCAGCACCAAGGGGGAATTCCTGTTTTGGGTTCTTCAATGCTCTCAGGCCAAAGAGCTCTGGATCTTGGTTCCAAAGAAAGAATGGCATGGCAAATTCGGAGAATTTATAAAAACTTGGTTTTGTAAATAGATATTCACAAAACTTCATGAATGTTATTATATCCGCAATCATTCAATTTAGGGGTCTGACCCCTGGTGCGTTAAAGCGCTAAAGTGATTTTTGAAAAGTCCCTTGTTCTTATGCTGTCAGTGCAACAGCTAGAACCGGGGATTTTTATAACCAAAAGTGATTAGTGTGAGCGTCAAGTTAAATTGAAGACTATTTGCTAAAAAACCTTGCAATTTAAAGTTTTTATAAAAATTTAAAAACGTGACACCAAATGAACTCCTTCTATCGATTATAGATATGAGGGAGTTTTTTATTTCTCTCAACATAAGAAGGAGGCAGCTGGTTATGAATTATTTAAAGGAAATTATTGCGTTTCAAGATGAGGTAGAGTTAAACGAGTTATCCGCTTCTGCTTCACTGCTCTGGTACAAGCTGATGCATTTCAACAACAAGACGGGATGGAAGAAGGAGTTTACGGTGCCGACGTCGGCGGTCTTAGTGAAGTCGGGCTTAAGTGAGAGCTCATTTCTTCGTGCGCGTAAAGAATTAGAGGCGAAAGGCTACATCACGTTTGAAGCTGGGACGCGGAACCAGGCTCCGACGTATCACATGATTTCTCAAGTGAAGGAACAGCTGGCGGACGCTGCGGCGGAAGAGATGACGGAAGAGGTGAAGGAAGGAGTGAAGGAAGAGACAGAGGTATTATTTAAAAGAAAAGAAAAGAGGAGAAAAGAAAGAACAGCAGGAGGCCGCATGCAGCCGCATACTTTTTACGAACAAAACATAGGAATGCTGACACCGTTTATGGCGGAGAAGATTACGGATTGGTGCGAGCGGCTCTCGGATGAGCTTGTCATGGAAGCGATGAAAATTGCAGGGAGGCACAACAAGCTGTTTTTCACCTATTGCGAAGGGATCTTAAAGCGATGGGAGAAGACAGGGGTACGGACGCTGACTGATGTGAAGCGGATTGAGGAGAGGCCGGTTGAGAAGAAGGAAGACCGGCAGTCTGAAGCGAAGCGTCTGATTGAAGAGTACAGAAAGGAGCGTTACGCATGAATTATGATGAAGCGGTAGAAGTATTAGAAGCGATGCAGGAACTTTTTTAGGGAAGTTTAATATTGGGTCCCCAGTTGCGCCGATCAAGCACTTGCTGGATTCTCTAACCAAGGGATGCTAACGATTGCTCTATTATTTATTGTCGCTGGTGTTTTTGAGAAAAGCGGGTTGATTGAACGGTTGATGTCAACGTTTCTTGCTAAAGCAAAAACCCACCGTGGTGCATTGAGTCGGTTGGTTATCCCTATCTCGGGATTTTCAGCATTTTTGAATAATACACCTATTGTCGTCACTTTGACACCGATTATTAAAAAGTGGTCCTCGGAACATAATATATCTCCTTCTAAATTTCTTTTGCCCTTATCTTATGCTTCTATTTTGGGTGGCACGATTACGTTAATGAGGACTTCAACTAACCTAGTGATTCATGGATTGTTGCTAGACTTTGATACCAATGGCCTTTCTTTTTTTAAATAAGCGATTGTGGAAGTGCCTATCACGATCGTAGGTCTTTTGAACTTTGGAGTCTGACCCACTAGCCGTTGATATCTTCATAAATTAATGATTATATCCTAGTGGAGAGAAATCTCTGTAAGGATTCTTTTTTGTTTCCAGTTTTCTACCATGTTGAATCACTCGTGCGGCCATATAAACAAGATTTTGAATCATTGTTTTAATTCTCCTCCGTTGGGCTTTTTTACGAAGGGGGGTCTCTAGAGTTAAGCTTTCTTACGACAAGAAGCTAAGCATTAAAAACATGTTTAGCTTCTTGATTTGTATAACATCTAAATTATTAATTATAAGGTCCAAAGCTATATTCCCTTTGTATTTTCTTGACAATAGGAATCCCTGGTTCTTAGAGTTTATCGGTAATATCCTTTTGCTTCCTTAAAACATCTTGTTACCTACATAATTCAAAGTACTACTAATATTATTCAATAACTTGACTAGGACTCTTCATCCCTTTGAACGGTTATTTCTTTTTCTAATGATTTTAGATAGTCTGCTTCGTAGTCATATAATGGCGTTGGGTAATCTCCTGTGAAGTACGCCATGCATAAGCCGCCATAAGGAGCGTCAAAGTTTAATCCGATTGAATCTACAGTTCCAGCAACACTTAGGAATACCAGGCTATCGGCACCAATGATTTCTCTGACTTCTTCAACGGAATGATCCGCCGCAATCAATTCGTGACGATTTTGAATGTCAATTCCATAGAAAGATGGGAAACGCAGGGGTGGTGAAGAAATTCTTACATGCACCTCTGTTGCTCCAGCGTCACGTAGCAATTGAACGATGCGTTTGCTGGTTGTGCCTCGAACGATGGAATCATCGACCATGACGACTTTTTTACCTTTCACAACTCCTCTAACCGCTGATAGTTTCATACGTACGCCTAGCTCACGTAATTCTTGTGTTGGCTGAATGAATGTTCTAGCAATGTATTGGTTCTTCACTAATCCCATTTCATAGGGAATACCACTTTTTTCAGCATAACCACTTCCGGCTGATAAGGAAGAGTTTGGTACACCGATAACGATATCCGCTGCTGTTGGTGCTTCCTCTGCTAAAGTACGTCCCATAGTTTTACGTGCCGTATGTACGTTGACACCAGCAATATCAGAGTCTGGACGCGCAAAGTAGATGTATTCCATTGAGCAAATAGACATCATTGTATCTTCGGTATATTTTTCAATTTGGTAACCATCATCGTTTACAGTAACAATTTCTCCAGGCTCAAGGGAACGAATAAACTCGGCACCGACAACGTCCAATGCACAAGTTTCACTTGCTAGTACATACGCTCCGTTTGACATTTGTCCGATTGATAGTGGTCTAAAACCATTTGGATCCAGAGCGGCAATCATTTCGTTAGGCGTTAGAATTAAATAGGCAAATGCTCCTTTGACCTTATTCAAACTTTCTTTAACGCGCTCTATTAAGGTTTCTCTTTCACTACGACGAATCAAATGCACCAAAATTTCAGTATCCGAATTCGAATGAAAAATTGCCCCTTCATCTTCTAATTGTTCTCGTAACGTAGTTGCATTAATAAGGTTTCCATTATGTGCTAAAGCTAATTCTTCATCATGAAATTCGAATTGGAAAGGTTGGATATTTTGAATTCCATTGCTGCCTGCAGTATTGTAGCGAACATGACCAATTGCCGCTTCACCTTTTAAACAATCAAATTGACGATCGTCTTTAAACACATCTGTTAGAAGTCCTAGATCACGATGTCCTTTTAATTTCCCTTTATTACTCGCAACTATTCCGGCACCATCTTGACCCCTATGTTGTAAGCTGTGCAATCCGAAATAGCTCAAGCGTGCAGCGTCTGGAATACCCCAGACACCAAATACGCCGCATTCTTCGTTTAAGCTTTTGACTTTAGTAACCAAGGAATAACCCCCTTCCAAAATGAATAACATTTATTTGTCTTTTTACCGTTATTCCCCCACATTTAATTCTCTAACTTATTTTTATAGGAATATTTTATATGCTTTTGATAAGTCCTGTTTGAGTTGGTCTGATTTTTGACTACGGCGCAGGGTATCCTGGCTATCTAAGCTAGTTGCTTCAACAATTAGAAATAATTCTTGTTTCACTGTTGAATCCTACTGTCTAGTCTATCCATCTCTTTTAACATCACACAAATTCACCTAATTATTGTGCGTAATAAAACATTCTTTTATTCCATCTATCTAAATATTGGGGTCTGACCACCGGTACGTTAAAGCGTTAAAGTAAATATAAAAAAATCCCTGGTTCTTATGCTGTGAGTGCAACAGCTAGAACTAGGGATTTTTATCGAAAAGTGTTAAGAGTTTCCTATAAATATGGACCACCTTGCGAGGTTTTGAATCCGCAAAGTGGTCCGTATCTTATCTCATTAAATCCATGCTTTCACTAATCTCCATAAACCTTTCTGGTGTTGTTCTACTAACAGTCCTTAATAGTTCATAGATTTCGAATATGATCATGAGGTTTTCTTGTTTAGGGCGTAAGATTTGATATTTTTCCATTTGGAAGATCAACTCATCAAAATAGGCGTGCATATTAATCGTGTCTGGTAATTTCCTAAGCAATTGTAGTAAAGGTTTGTTAATTGGATCTTCGTCTAGAGTGATGAATTGTAAGAGTTGGTAGATGGCTTGATAGATCAGATGATTGCTTTCTTGGAAATCTTTTTCGTGAAAGCTATGAACGGCTTGTTGATAAAGTTGGTCAGGGCTGGTTGTTTCTGATGGTTCTATTATTTCTTCTGCCATAGTGAGTTGGCAACTAGTGTTGGTAACGTTTTGTACCCAAGATTCCCTTTGACTGGAACAATGGGTACAAGTAATGGTGATCATAAGCTGAGTGTGGTTGTGATTCCACACATGGTTTGTTGCAAACATTTTTCGGTTTCTCTTGCATTCTGGACATCTCGTATCTAAAATAGCTGGTACTTTTGAATCTTTAAAGTCTTTCCACTGAGCAATTGTTGTTCTTCCCATTGAATCATCCTCTTTTCATAGTCACGTTAAGCGATAAAGAATTAGTCTTTTCCCTTTAAATAACACATACAAAAGGCCTGATAACTGAGTAATACATATGCTTAGTTATCAGGTCTATTCTTAAGCTGTGAAATTTGCTATAATGCTCCTCCTTAAGCATTTTGATCATGCTTTGTATAGCTTCTCCTTTCTCATCAGCTTCCACCTTATAACCAATAGAGTCTAAACACTCCTTTATGTTTGTAGATATGTAAGTAAAGCCATTCGTTCTGAAAAATATTCATTCCCCTCATTTTTCTTTGTGTCCTTGCCCTTTACTTACCCCCCCTTTAACGAGCTTTATCAATTAATCAGGGTTCCCTTTAACCGGTACAATTAGGGTAGCTGGTTTCACTTTTAACTCGTGTGCGATTCGATAAATAATAGGGAGCGAGGGGTTTTTGAGTCCTCTTTCAATGGAACTGATGTACGTTCGATCGATTCCTGCTCTTAAGGCTAGTTCTTCTTGTGATAGTTCTTTTTCCATGCGAATGGATCTGATTTGGCTGCCAAGTGTTTTTCGAACTTTGTCATCATAATCATATGTCATATTAAAATCTTCTTATGATGTAGAGAATCCTTCCACGGACTGATAGTCTCATTTATCCAATAAATGTAAAATAGTGTGTGTTTTTTTCTTTTTTAGAAGAATTTCTGGTTTTTTGGCCTTAACACAGGCCATTATTTGCTTGAATAAGTAATCAAAAAATCTCGAATCACGGGGTGAAAGGGATATCTTAAATCCCTGAAAAAATTCAAAATATATAAAAATCAATAATGTATGAAAACAGCAACAATAGAAAAGCTATTTCCTCTTAAAGAAAAAGAGAATTTCGCAGCCGGTTCATCCCTGAAAGTTGATGATTTGGTTTTCGTTACTACTACACAAAAAAGTTATGATTAGGTTACATGAAAGGGAAACGAGGTAGAAATGGAGTTGGTAGTATGTCGAGGAATCCTCGCACATGGTACCCAGGAGCTATTTATCACGTAACAGCTCGTGGAAATCGTAAGGCTGATATTTTTTACGATGATGCCGATTTTGAAGAATATCTAGCATGTATACTTCTGTGCCAAACGGAAGTCACGTTTCACCTTCATGCATATTGCCTCATGGACAATCATGTTCACTTGTTAATCGAAACGATCCACCAACCCTTAAGCCAGATCATTCAATTCGTTCATACTCGTTATGCGATTTATTTTAATAAGCGTCATAAAGTAACGGGGCATCTTTTTCAAGGAAGATACCATGCCGCGTTAATTAATTCCAATTCCTATTTACTAGAAGCGAGCAAGTATATTCATTTGAATCCACTGCATGCCCAAATGGTATCTAAGGCTGTTGCTTACCCATGGAGCAGTTACTCAACATATCTATGTCCAGACAAAGAACAGCCAGTTTTAACGAAAGACTTGATTCTTGGATTATTTACAGAACCATCTCATAAAAAGTATCAAAACTATGTGGATGGGAAGGAGGGCGTAAACGATGGCGACAATAGTCAAAAGCATTGGATTGAAAGGTCTTGAAGGATATGAAGTTAGGGTAGAGGTGCAATCTCTTGAAGGTGTGGAACAGATATCTGTGATCGGTTTACCAGATACATCGATGAAAGAGTCAAAAGATCGAATTCGTGGAGCGTTAAATTCAGTTTATGCCGATATATCTGGCCGTCATCTTATTGTTCTTTTTTCCCCAACGGAACAGAAGAAAAGTGGACCAATGTCCGACCTTGCCATGGCGATTGCTGTCCTTAAGGAAACAGCTCAACTTGCCACAGATATCCCTCAAAAGACAGCATTTATCGGCACGTTGTCGCTCGATGGATCGATTCATGAAACAGAAGGAATGCTAGCGGCTGTCATGCAGGCTAAGCAACTAGGGTACAAGCACATTTATGTTCCGAGTGAAATGAAAGGAATCGAAGCGCTGCATGATAAAGGGGCGCTCATTCCTGTTCAGCACTTGCAAGAAGTCATTGATCATTTAAATGGTCAGGCGATTCTATCATTTCCTCCTTCTACTCCTATGGTAAAAGAAAACGTGTCATCTTCTCCTGGCTATACGAATTTTTCCGAAATTATCGGCCATGAATTCCCGAAGCGGGCCTTAATGGTCGCTGCGGCTGGTGGTCATCATGTGTTACTGAGTGGTCCCCCGGGATGTGGAAAAAGTTTGCTTGCCTCTGCATTTCCATCTATCATTCCTAATATGACAGAAGAAACGATGGTGGATAGCTTCAGTCTTTATCAATTGGCTCATGAATCAAAAGCCCTCACTTCCCATGCTCCATATCGTCATCCTCACCATTCGGCGTCTTCCGTATCTCTTGTAGGAGGAGGCACCGTGCCGAAGCCAGGTGAGGTATCACTAGCTCATGGTGGTGTGCTTTTTCTTGATGAAATGTCGGAATTTCCAAAAAAGACCTTGGATATGTTAAGACAGCCTTTAGAAGCAGGAAAGGTGACGATTAGCCGAGTGAGCGGTACTGTTACGTATCCGGCACGTTTTATTATGATTGGTGCGACCAATCCATGTCCATGCGGGCATAACGGATCACGAACCAATTACTGCATTTGCACACCTAAGCAAGTCCATTCTTACAAACAACGGTTATCTGGCCCAATTCTTGATCGGATGGATATTCACCTCCAGCTAAACCCCATCACGTTAACTATATCCACCACCCAAAAACCGATGTCTTCAGATAAAATGAAAGAAATCGTCACTCAAGCACGAGAAAAACAGTATAAGCGTTACAACCAACCCATAACCAACGCTACGACCTCCTTAGACGTCCTAGAAACAACCTCTCCACTGAACGCATCACTGCAAGAACTCCTCCAAACCCAAAGCCAGATCCATCACTGGAGTAATCGCGTGCAAGTTAACATCTTACGAACAGCTAGAACCGTGGCTGATCTTGATCAGGAGGAGGATATTACGGAGAAAGCCTTACTTGAAGCAATGAGTTATCGGAGTCTGAACACGTCTACGTCTAGTGAGTTAATACGTTAAAGTAAAGTAGTTTACCTATTTTACTTGATCCTACATAGAAATCTATCAAAACTTAGATGAATGGTAAGAAACGATTACTCAGGAGGACTTTGTTTACGATGTGCTAGGACTGAGGAAGAGTAAGAGCTTCTATTGATCATTAATAAGATGAAAGTACTACAGGAAGAGCACCTTTTATCAATCTGTAAATCATAATTACCCTCGTTGTTGTAAGCCGGTTATAGGAAATCCTTGTGGAGAAAGATCTCTACAAGGATTTATTTTTTTCAATCCCATCCCATAACAAACGAATTTTTAAGCTATATTTTGTAAGACACTTATCATGGAATACTAGATTAGATCTGAGCTAATCCCATCTTATTAAGTTATAAAGGGGCGAGATTTTTTGTCACTTAATCACCCTCATTTTTGACTTTTTCTATTAATTTTTTCCTAGGAATGTTGAGCGTGTTTTCTTAGGTTGGTATCGAAAGAAGATATATTTTATTGGTTTATTTTGGTACAATTATTTAGTAATTTTATTTAATGAGTAAATGGTATTAGTAAAAAAGAATTGCGCGGAAGGTATATTCAAATATTGAAGCTTAATCTTCAATAGGGGTAAGGATTGAGAAATAATGATAGTAATTAAATGAACTTTTTTTACACATTCTCATCCGAAAAAACTTTTAGGGGGACTAACATGCTAGGGAAATTATTTAAGAAGTTATTTGTTGGAAAGAAAGAGACAAAGAAACCTGAAAGTGTCAAGGTGAATAAAGGTAGAGGCCAAAAGCCTAAAATTGAGGCAACTAGGATAGGTGAGCTAGGAGAATACAAGATTAATATTCAGCTAGATCAACTTCCTAAAGAATATCGTTATTTGAGTGATTTTATGATCGAGAACCCGAAGTCGCGTTCTGGTTATTCGCAAATTGATCATGTTGTGTTTACACCCTACGGCCTTTTTATCATCGAAACAAAGAACTATGAAGGAATCATAAAAGGGAAAAAGAACGAGAAGAGCTGGAGCGTTAATTATAAATTCAGAATGCTAAATCCATTTTTTCAGAATTATGGTCATGTAGAAGCAGTAAAATCTTCTTTAAATATGAAGAAAGAATTAAAAATGTTTTCGTTAGTATCCTTTACTCGTCGCTGTACTTTCAAGGTAGATTTAGAGCTAAGGGACATTAAGTCTGATGCTTTAATTGTTTATGATACAGAGTTATCAGAGTTCATACATAGAAAAATGAATGTGGAAAAGTTATTAAATGGTGATCCAATATATACAGAAGAGGATATTCAACTGATGTATAGTCAATTAGAAAAAGCAAATATTACTGATCCTCTTTTACGAAAGAAACATATAGAATTAATTAAAAAGAGTAGCAATCAGGATGACTCCATCGGGCAAAGTTGCATCATATGTCAAAAGCCTGTTTCAAATAAGGTGAAAGCATTTTGCTTGGGAAATAAGAAACGGTTTAACGGGAAGATTTATTGTTATGACCATCAGAAGAAAGCTCAATAGTGATATGAAATCAGAGTGAAGGGAAGAAATCAATATGGATCATGGCGCAGGGAAGTTCTCCAAATGAGTAGTAGAACCGGAAAACCGAAAAAAGATATCATGTGGAGTATTCTTGGTGAAGATTTTACTGTTCGTAATGTTGCCTATTCTCGTATGAAGGTAGAGGGGAAGAATTCTTAAGCCTCGCAGACACGATTGCAAAAGAAATGAGAGTAGTGGAGGATCAGGAAAATCGTTACTTAAATTATTTGTCCCAGTTCAGTAAAGTCCTCTATATTAAAGAGGAAAGCTTGATTGATTTACTCAAAGTTGACTATGAGTTAGATGCAGCAAGAAGCAAATTCATCATTGCAAGTGAACGTGCATTATCAAGTTTGCAGTATCTTAAGGAGCAGGTGAAAGAATCTAGACAACATTTTTCAAAAGTAGATCAGCTGATTTTTTCTGCCTATGATTCTTTTTTTACTGAGAAAATGGATGCTAACAGAGGGGAACTTTCGCTGCTGTGGGCTTCTGCTATTATTGAACAACTACCGGGGAATTCCAAAGTAACATTTGTTGGAATGGACCACGATCTATACGATTTTGTAGAAAGAAGTTACTTTTCTATTACAAAAGCTAGTCCGTTTTCAAATGATAGATACTTTTTTAGTAACGATGCACTTTTATACGGTACTTACAGGAGCGATTCCAACCAAGAAGATTTTGCTCAATTGATTTCTATCTACAGGGAACCTGATAGAAAGAGTCGTTATTTTAAAAAAGTAAACAAATTTCTAAACATAAATCAACAAATAAAAGAGAAAATTAGTAACTCGGATTTTCAATATATGGTTACGTATGATGAGATTGAAATTGTATATTAGGGAACGTAGGTAATACATATAGAAGGTATTATCTTTTTTTAATTTGATTGTTAGAGTATAGTTTCTGATATACTTAAAATACTTCAGTGAAAAATATAAAGAGTATATAAATGGTAAAGTTAATCCTAATGTGAGGAATGTGTTGATCACAGGGTTCGGCTGGTTATATTGGCAATACTTTGTTTAACATACATTAATGACATGATGATGCAGTACCGTTCTTTAGTGTCCCGTTTGGTTTGAAACTGTTAGCAAAGGAGAGGAATCCGTGACTAGTAGTAGTAGAATTCTTATTATTTTATTTATTGTTGCATCTCTAGTACTTGTATTTTGGTTTGGACAAGGTTATTTATCAACGGATTCTGAGGATATTGTGGAAAAAGAAAATGTGAAAGAAGCTCAAAATATCAGTAATCTTGAATCTGAAATCGAATCAAAGGAGCAAATGATAGACCGCAAATATGAAAGTAATGAGTTTCAAGCAGGAATGACTCTATTGGTATATGGTCATCCTGATATTTCCGAGGGGAAAAAAATGTTTAAACACTTAAAGAGCTTAGGGATAAATAGTGTCACGATTACATTTCCTTTTTATCAAAAAGATTGGCAAGCAAATCATGTGAAAAGCGATCCTACCATTACACCTACCAATTCTGAATTAAAACATTTAATTCAAGGAGCTCATGCAGAAGATTTAAGTGTTATGATTCGGCCTATATTAGATGAACAAAGTTTGATGTCATCTGGGTATTGGAGAGGACAAATTCAGCCCACAGATCCTGAGGAATGGTTTAATAGTTATCGTTCATTATTACTTCAATACGCTGTGTTGGCACAATCTACTAACGTTGAATTCTTTAATATTGGAACAGAGCTTAGTTCTCTGCAAAACCGATACAGTGACGAGTGGGTGAAGCTTATTGAAGAATTACGTGAAAATTATGACGGGGAATTAATTTATTCATTTAATTGGGATACCGTGAAGGATATTTCAACAATTGAGTTTGTTCATTTATTAGATCATGTAGGCATTGACGCCTATTTTCCTTTAGAGGCTCCTAATGGTGCCAGTATAGAGACATTAGAAAACGAATGGGCTAAATGGACAAGTGAACTGAACACTTTACAGAACCACAAATCAATTATCATTACTGAAGCAGGAATGATACCTGTTGATGGAGCCTATCGACAACCTTATGCATGGAGCATACCTGATGGTGAGCTGGACGGTCAGGCCCAAGCAAATTACTATGAGGCAACATTTAATGCCTTGCAACCTATGAGTGAAGGCATATACTGGTGGTGTGTTACGTTGGGTCAGGATCCGGAAGTCATAGACTATTCTCCGCTTGATTTACCAACAGAAAAAGTAATTAAACAACATTATTTAAATGATTTTACTGATGAATGACCGCATTTTGGGGTCTGACCCCCGGTGCGTTAAAGCGTTAAAGTGAACACGGAAAATCCCTGGTTCTTATGCTGTCAGTGCAACAGCTAGATCCAGGGATTTTAAATATGGTTATTTGCTAAGAATCTGGGATCCCCGGTACATTAAACCGACATATTGTAGAATTTTTAACAATTACATATTGGGTATTTTTGGAAAAGGTGTACGTGCTAGTGTACGGTGGGAATAGGTTTCCGAACAGTATGGATTGTTCTTCTACCAAGACGATGAGGATAATAGTTTTATTGATATTTTCAAAGATTTGTTCGAAGCCGAAGATCTTGAACAAACGTTTGCGAGAAAAATTGAAGAGCCGTTTCAAGGTACATACACGTTCCGAACAACGCTTGGGGATGCGACGACTAAAATCCAATGTTCAGCGGAATACACTATGGAAGATCTTCATAATGCGCTTCAGGAAGCATATGGGTTTTGGAATGATCATTTGTACAGCTTCTTCATGACCGGGCAAGCCTGGACGGAACCTTCCATTAGTAGTCCGGAAGATTGGATGTCGGGACAACCAGCAGATGAAGTCACGCTTAGCGAAACAGGATTGAAACAAGGTGATACCATTCTTTATATTTATGACTATGGTGCGGAGTGGCGAGTGGAGATAGAGGTGGAGGAGATGGTAGAAAAATAGCGACTTTTTCGTGCCTGCCCCTAGTAGCATTAACTTCTCCTCGAAAATCCTAACCCCCAGTAAAATAACAACTTCCACCCTTGCATCTTTTATACCAATGAACGCCAATAGATTTATCACACATCGCCAGTACATTTACCAATGAAAAAAGGCACTCCTGAGTAATTAAATACGAAGCCCAAACATGCATAAAATAAGCATGTTTGGGCTTTTCTTTTTAACTTCTTTTAAAACGGTTTTAATGACATTAAGATTATTAAAATAAATATGGTTACTCTAGCTATATTATCTAACTTACCAATTTCCATTGCAATGGGCAGATACTCATCTGGCAAATCATCACTATCATGCTTTTCTAACATGAAATGCAATTTTTCAGCTCTCTTAGGAATCATATAAGCAACAACTGGTTGAACTGCTAAATACAAAGCTAGTGCAACAATATACCAACCTTGTGTAAATAAACTTGGATTCAACATTCCTAGTAAAAGACCAGTTAGAAGTAAAGTGATACTTCCAATCTTTGCATGCTTTTCTACTTCTTTAGCAGTTTCTAATGCCTGTTTTGCTTTTACAACGGTTGTTCCTTTTTTCATAATAGATGGGTTTGCAAATACTGCCCCTAAACTACAAACTGCAGCAATAAGATGAATAACAATAATAATTCCATAAAGTGTCATTCTTAATCATCCTCCTTTTTAATTTCCCTGAATTTATATTCTTACATATACAGAAGTATTTCATTTTAATTTAAAATATTGGGATAACTTGTCTTAGGTTTGGTTGTAAAGAGTAATTTAGTGAAGATTAAATCTCTGAAACGTATAACCAAATAAGAAAGTCTATACATCATTAACATCTTTTCTATGTTATTTATGTTTTTAATGTTGTTCTTAAAAGAGTGATGGTTTATGCTTTATTAAGAACCAATACGTTGCAATTTGAAAAGGAGGTGTTTTTATGAAGAGAAGCTTTTTAATAATGAACTTAGCTATTGCCTTTGCATTGACTTTTGTTCTACCTACTGCGGTTAGTGCACAATCCTATGGACCGGATGTATCGAAGCAGCTTGCAGAAGTTCGGCAAGTAACAACTAAATATCATGACATTGAATCTGCCTTTGAAGATGGGTATGACACCGATTACCATGTAGTTCCCAATATGGGTATTCATTTAAAAAATGATGATTTAGTAGGTAACGGTATCCTTGACCCATTAGCTCCTGAAGTTCTTGTCTATGACCCTAAGAAAAATGGCGGCTATAAATTAGTAGCTGTTGAATACTTGTCTCCAGGTGGAGAACGTCCATCATTATTTGGTCAAGAATTCGATGACGGACCTTTCCCTGGTTCTTATGCTTTACATGCTTGGGTTTGGCAAGGAAATCCTGATGGGGTGTTTTCTGCGTTCAATCCCAATGTAGCAAATGTAGAATGATAATTCACGATTGCGACAGTAAGAAAGAAAAACAACCTAATTTGTTAGAGAGCCCCTGAATAAAACACCTCCAAATGTAAAACTATCTTTTACACTTGGAGGTGTTTTTCTTATGGTAAAGAAAACATATTACCCGGAAAAAGTGAAACAGGAGGTGATTCGTCTAAAACTATCAGGTGAGTACTCATGAACATTAGAAAACATCTTTAAAATTGGTATTTTTTGTTTTTTTAGAAGTGTTTTAGAATTTTTATAGTATTAAATACTTATGTATTATTATTTTGCATAGTCTATTAGCAGGGGAGGTGAGGACATAAAGCAGTTGGTTGATTCATGTGCCAAATATTGTGGAGGTTGTGGGGCGACAGGTTTGTTCCTCATGTGATCTCCTTTAATGAAAGGATAGGCGATATTGCGTCCAATGTGGAGAGGAGTTCTAGAAGTCTGACAAGTACTGTGGAGAGTAAACAACAGGGGCGCAAACTGCTTACAATCTTCATCTGGGCAATACTAGGTAGTTTAGTACTTCTCTATATTTTCGGATGACGCGGAGGTTATAGCTTTGGAGGTTTAACTAATCAACTGAATTTGGTTTGAAGCCGTTGAAATGGGCAATTTGCAGAAGGGTGGAAGATTTATAGAAACCAGTGCTTTTAGAGGTTTATCCTGAACCTTATTTCGGTAATCCGATTTCTTTGTTTGTCGAACTTTAGCGTGTGATCAGGAAAAGGTTGATTGATGAGATAGAACAGTATTAATGTTCGTCCATCTAATCGATACTACCCTTCCTTAATCATCATTTTAACAATACTAATTTTATGAAGGGAGAGAATCTATGGGATATTGTACAAAGTGCGGGGAGCCGCTATCTGATGACCAGACATTTTGTACGGCTTGTGGAGCTAAACAGGAAGGGGACCAAGCTCCTTCAGCCCAAAGTGAACAGAAACAGAGAATTCCGAAGAAACCGATGTCCAGGAAAAGAAAGTTTACCTTTCTATCTGTTTTTGTGGCAGCTGCCCTCCTAATTGGTGCACACTTTATGATCTCGAATTGGATCGATCCTTTGCAAACCGTTCAAGCAATGGACCGAGCGATGACTGAACAAGATGCGGACCGTTTTTTTGAATATGTGGAACTGAAGGATAACGCCGTCATTCATAAAGAGGAATACTTAGAATTTATAGAAGGATCGGACTGGGAAAGTATTCGTGATCAATTATTGGAGAAATTTCAAGATGACAGCAATCAACTGTTCGATTTTGCTATTCGTGATTATGGTGGGAATAAGATCTTCAATATAAAAAAGAATACAATCGTTCCAGGCTTATATCATTCCTACACGATTGAAGGCATTCCTAATCAGGTGCTAGCTGCATCAAATATGGAGGATACAACATTTACTTTTGAAGAGCAAACGGTGGAGCTTGAAGAAGAAGAAAAATATGTGGACGTCGCTCTCGCATATCCTGGTCAATATGAAGTGAATGGAGCTGCCGCCAATGCATTTGGTGAGTTTGAATATACGAATACCATCGATGTTTATCCGAACGGTTCTAATGAATCAGAAATCAATGTTTTATTTTCAAATGAAACAGTTTCGGTGGACACCAATCAGGAAGACGCTGTTTTATTCATTAATGGAGAAAATACGGAGAAAACATTAGGAGAGTATGAAGAGCTTGGGCCTTTTCCTGATGAAGAAGTGATCCTTCATGCCGAATGGAAAGATGAAGACGGAGAAGTTCATAAAAGTGAAGAAATGAATCAAGATGCTCTGTACTGGGGAGCCCTCATTTTTTATTTTGAAGAAGAGGAAAGTGTAGAGATTTATGCAGAAGAAGAGCAAGAAGAAAGTGAAGAAGCTACGGATGAGGACCTGGCAGCAGGCGCAGAGGCTCATGTGCTCGACTTCAGGTATATGTATGAAGATGCGTTGAACAACCGCGACTATAGTATCGTATCTTTTTATATGGAAACAGGCAGTGATGCCGATGAAGAGCTGGGGGAATATGTAGGGAATCTAGAAGATAAAGGGTTTGAATTTGAATTCACGGAAGATGAAATACTTTCTTCTGAGCAGGCAGACGAAGATACGGTGATAGTAACAGCGAATGAGAAGTTTATCTTCACGAACCACGAATGGGATCAGAGCCATCATGATCGCGTCATGGAATATACCGTCATAAATACGGAGGATGGATTTAAGATCACGAAGATTGATACCGATGAAACCTAGAGAAAGATAGCTGATTGTATGATATGAGGCATGAAACCTCCTATTGGTTTGGGAGGCAAAAGCTCAGTTTTACAGAGATCGATACAAGGACCGTTTCTCTGGACATAGCTAAGTTGAATGTATACTTCCATATGTATAAATACTTGTTGAGGATGATTTTAATCTTAGGAAATAAGGATAGAAAGGAAAGGTATACGGCTCTGGACAGTACTTATTGCTTTCACTATTCTTGTATTTTTCCATACATACAAAGGGCGTATACGCATAAAAAAATTCATAATAAAGGATGGTTTGATGAAATGTACACAATGTCACCATGAACAAGTATCAGGAAAGTTCTGCGGGGTCTGTGGCGGTCCGATGAGTGAAGCGGGGACGTCTGTTGAAACGGAACAAGCCGCGTCTGCTGCCACAATGGAAGACAAGCCGGTTACGAACACCTCGGATTCATTCGAGAAAGTCAAGAAGTTCTCTGGAGATTACGGACAATGGGCACTTCGTTTTTTGAAACAGCCTTCATTAGCCTTTCGTGCAGGGGAAACGGCATTTGCTCAAGGACTTGCTACGCTCATTATTTATATGGTTGCATTTTCCCTCAGCATTTACTTCTTAGCAAATTCTCTATTTAAACAATTGGGATTTGGTCTAGGTGATCAGTCTCTGCCTTTCTTCAGTGTGAGTTCGAGATTATTTCTAGTTTCCTTGATAGGGATCGTCATTTGTTTAGTTGCTCTATTTGTTATTGCTAGATTCATGGATCTGCAGCTGAACGTCAAACGTTTAATTGCTCAATATGGCGGATTGATTACACCTTTTGCTGCAATTAATGTTCTTGCGATTATCTTCGGTCTGAGCGGTGCCGTGTCTATGACGCTGCTTTTATTAGGAGGATCCGCATTTTTTGTTCTTATATTAGTACCAGCTTTATTCATCTATCACTACGGATTAACGTTTAAAGCAGAGCAGAATGTATTTTATTGGAGTACGGGCACTAGTTTAATCATTATGGTCGTTACTTATTTATTTTGGAATTGGATCATATCGGATACTTTGAATGAAATTGAATCTTTCCTATCCTTCTTTTGATTATGGGGTCTGACCCCCGGTGCGTTAAAGTGTTAAAGTGAATATGAAAAAATCCCTGGTTCTCATGCTGTCAGTGCGCAGTTAGAACCAGGGATTTTTATACGCGATAGAATCTTTTTAGATACCCACAAAGATAAAAAAAGTAAGATTTACATAAGTATGATATGTTTGAAGAACTTTGTTTTGTGGTGGAAGAGAACACACAATATTTATAATCATGAACGATTACAAAATTACAAACATGACTAACGGCCTCAGCCCTATAGAAAATGGAGCAAAAGCCAATTAGATCATTTTTATTATCTTAACTATCTACTTGACAGGGGGCAATTCATTTATCTGTTAGGCTGATATCGTTTTATTCTTTAATCATTTCCTCATTATTTCGGATCCTTTTAGTAACAGTTTCAGTGGGGTCAAATGTTTCTTTTCCTTTCAATAAATCCAAATGCTCTTTATGTGTCGCCAGGGTACGCTCGATGCTCCTGGAGTTATTAAAGTGGATCATCTTCGGTCGTATTAATTCATAAATCGTTCGACCGATTTCAATCGTGAACGGATTTTCTGTTTCCTGTAAAACGGCGTAGTGAAACTCTAAATCAATATCGACGAGCTCTTCAGGGGTTAGCTCTGGTTTCATCCGCTCAACTTGGGAAAGGTAAACAGCTTCAATTTTATCTAGATTCTTCTCTTTTTTAGTGATGATACTGTTCATTAAAAGGACTTCGAAGTGCTGACGGAATTCAATCAGTTGTTCCATGTTATGACTATGCATTATTAAGCTGAATATAAGAGGATTCATCGTAAGTTCGGAGGAGCTTTCTGTAATAAACATTCCTTCGCCTCTCTTGATTTGAATAACTCCGATAGACTCGAGAATTTTTATGGCCTCACGGACAGGTGTCCGACTCACGCCTAACTGCTCGATCAACTCCATTTCTGTTGGTAATTTATCTCCAGGCTTCAATCTTCCATTAATCAAATAGTCTTTGATCAGCGATACGATTCCCATAGATTTCGTTTGACTAGTGTGTATTCTATCGAAAGTGATGGTCATTTTCATCATCCTCACCATTATTTTTTAATCTGTTAAACGATGCTGTTGAACTAAAAAGGATAATCCTGGGTTGGTAAACTCTTGTCAAAATTAGACCTGCCGAGATTCTTCAGCAAGGAACGAATGGAATTCGTGAAACGATTAGATTCCCATCTTCGCACAATCAACCCTACATAAAACAAATGAATATTTTGAAAAGTTTTAATTTTGTGTAAAATATATTTACAATTTGTGAAAATTCAGATAATATACTATATATACTACATCATATGTATGATGTATGCATTATTAAATCTTGGATATCTTCCACTGTCCCTTGCATAGATGAGATTTAAATGAGGAAAGTCTCGAGCACGAAGCAAGTATTACATAAAAAGAGTGAGAACATTAAAGTTATTATAGGAATTGATACAAATAACGTCGAGAGACAGAGTGACACCGAAGCATTTTAGAACAACACGGAAAAGATGAAGATTATCTCAAACCATCTAAGCCAGATTGTGTTGTCTTTCCTGAAAATAGTAAAGAAGTTTCCGCCATTGTTTGCCTGGCCAACCCAATAAAATCAAGACGCCATAACGTCGGATCAAATAATGAACGATTGAATCATTGAACTGAACGTTTTTTGCTTCTCCTTCTCATCGCTTATATGTAGGCATATTTACAGATACAGAAGCGACGGTTGTCGCGGGTGTGTATCAGCTTTTGGATACTACTTGACCCGTGAGCGGATTCCGGCTCAATTGACAGATGCGATGCTCGGAGTGACAGATAACTGGATCATTGCTTTGTTGATTATTAATCTATTACTTATTTTTGTGGGGATTTTCCTTGAAACATCAGCTGCCATCATCATTCTTACACCGATTCTTGTACCAATTGCTAGTGCGATGGAAATTGACCTTACTCATATCGGAATTATCATGATTGTTAATTTGGCCATCGGCTTCATTACACCACCCGTTGGAGTCAACTTGTTTGTTGCTGCAAATATTGCCGGTACAAAATTTGAGAGTTTGGTTCGTGCCATCATACCGTTCATTATCATTATGGTCATTGATGTATTGATCGTTTCATTTCTACCATTCTTAAGTCTATGGTTCATTCAATAACAAAGCGAGGAGTGTCCTAATGAAAATCTATAACATAGCTGTATTGCCTGGTGACGGAATCGGACCTGAGGTCATCAACGAAGGGATGAAAGTTTTACAGGCCTTGGCTGATGTCGATTCGACGTTCAAGTTTGAAAGTACCACTTTTAATTGGAATTCCGATTACTACTTGAAACATAACCGTATGATGCCTGAAGATGGATTATCCACATTGCAACACTATGACGCCATCTTTTTTGGGGCGATTGGTGATCGGCGTGTGCCTGAACATATACCCATCTGGGAGTTGATCATGCCGATCAGGAAAAATTTCCGACAATATGTGAACCTTCGACCAATAAAGCAATTGCGGGGAGTAAAAAGCCCTATTAATGCGAATGGCCCGATTGATTTTTATGTCTATCGTGAAAACGCAGAAGGAGAATATTCGAATATTGGAGGGCGACTATATCAGCAAACAGATGAGGAAATAGCGATTCAAAATACAGTGATCACTAAAAAAGGCGTCAGACGTTTGGCTAGTTACGCGTTCGAGTATGCGGAGAAGAATCATGTGAAAAAAGTCGTCAATGCAACAAAATCAAATGCGATCGTTCATTCAATGAAATTGTGGGATGAGGCCGTGGAAGAAGTAGCTTCCTCTTATCCCGAAATCATGGTCGAGGATGTCTATATCGATGCTCTTGTGGCGCATTTAGTACAACGTCCAGAAACATATGAAGTCATCGTTGCCTCGAATTTATTTGGAGATATTTTAACAGACCTCGGTGCTGCGCTAGTCGGTGGTTTAGGTTTATCTCCATCGGCGAACCTCAATCCAGAACGAAACTTTCCATCAATGTTTGAACCAATCCATGGCTCTGCGCCTGATATCAGTGGGAAGCAAATCGCCAATCCAATTGCTCAAATATGGTCTGCGGCTTTGATGCTTGAACATCTAGGTCGTAAAGACTTGTCCTCTATTGTCATGACGGCGATTGAAAATGTGATCGAAGACAAGAAAGTTTTGACCCCAGACTTAGGAGGAAACGCACGAACATTTGAAACGGGGGATGCTATCGTGCAACAAATAAATCACCAATATAGGAGGTAACCTATGAATTTTCAAAATAAAACGGTTGTAGTAACTGGAGCCAATGGCGGCATGGGAAAAGTCATCACTAGACGCTTCTTAGAGAAGGGAGCTAGAGTAGCGGCTCTCGACCTTGATGTAGATGCTTTAGAAGAATTGGACAAGGAATACGAAGGTCAGTTCATGCGATGTTCCGCTAATCTTACTAATGAAGAGGAAGTAAGCGAGGCCGTAGACGAAGCGTCCAATTTTCTTGGAGACATCTCCATTCTAGTTAATGCTCTTGGAATGGCTCAGGCAGCAACCAATATTGATGAACTCGATTTGGCTGAATGGAATAAGCTTATGGCGGTCAATACCACCTCTTTGTTTTTAATCAATAAGGAAGTAGTGAAAGTCATGAAAGCCAAAGGGGTTGGAGCAATCACCAATATTGCCTCGATTGCCGCCGAACGCCCTCGTCCAGGACTGAATGCATATGTGACCTCAAAAGGCGGAGCGATCGCTTTTACGAAAGCTTTAGCGATTGAACTTGCCGAATTCAAAATTCGAGTCAATGCGATTAATCCTGGCCCATCGGATACAAGCATGCTAGCGAAATTCAGCCCTCGAGGCGGGAATGTAGAAAAAATGAAGGAGGAAACATTCAAGCTTAGTGTTCCTCTTGGTGAATTGGTTAGGCCTGATGACATTGCAGAAGCGGTTATGTATTTAAGTTCAGATGAGGCTCGAATGGTCACAGGAAGTGTGTTGAATGTAGATGGTGGCCGTGGTCTTTAAAAAGGGGGGGGATAAGGTATGAAATGTATGTATGTGGATGGCGAATGGTATGAAAGTGAGGATAAGGAAACTTTTCAAACAAAAAATCCGGCTAATCAAGAAGTAATCGAAGAGGTTCCCCGTGGAAAACAAAAGGATATTGAATATGCCGTCATGACCTCAAGAAGGACGTTTGAGTCAGAAGAATGGCAGGACTTCCCCCCTGAAGGACGGGGAAGGATTCTGAATGATATCGCGTCAAAATTAAGAAGGGATGCCGAAGAAATCGCAACACTTGAAACATTGGATACAGGAAAACCGATTTCTCAAGGAAGAAGTGATGTAGAAGCAGCGGCCAGGTATTTCGAGTATTACGCAGGTATGGCTGACAAAATATTTGGAGAAACGATCCCAGTTCAATCCGACATTTTGGATTATACCGTGAGAGAGCCGGTAGGAGTGACAGCCCATATCATTCCATGGAATTACCCGATCCAAATCACATCAAGAAGTACAGCAGCTGCAATTGCGACGGGGAATACAGTGGTAGTAAAGCCTGCGGAAGACACGCCTCTTACTGCCCTTAAATTAGCCGAGCTGTTTAATGAGACGACTTTACCAAAGGGGGTATTTAATGTAGTGACAGGTTACGGTCAAGAAGCGGGAGCGGCATTGATCAATCATCCTGAAGTCAACCACATCACCTTTACCGGTTCCCTCCAAACCGGTAGGGTCGTCATGGAGACAGCTGCAAGAAACATTATTCCAGTAACCTTAGAACTCGGCGGAAAGTCTCCGAATATCGTTTTTAATGATGGCGACCTGGACGAAGCAGCCGAATGGGTCGTGAAATCTGTGATACAAAATGCCGGGCAAACATGTTCGGCAGGATCGAGATTATTGGTACAGGAGGATATACAGGAGCTATTTATCGAAAAAGTGAAAAACAGGATGCTTTCCGTCAACATGGGGCGAGGGATTGACGATCCAGATCTTGGTCCAGTGCTGTCGCAAAAGCAATTTGAGCGAATAGAAACGTTTATGGACATTGCCCGCAAAGAGAATGCGACATTTTTAACTGGTGGAGAGCGCGTGCATGTTGAGGGTTGTGAAGATGGTTTTTTCATGCCTCCGACGATTATTGAGGGACTCGATCCCCAAAGCGAAGTGGCCCAAGAGGAAATCTTTGGTCCTGTCCTGAGTGTTTTTCCTTTTAAAGATGAGGAAGAGGCGATTCAGCTAGCTAATAATACCCCCTATGGATTAGTGACAGGTTTGTGGACAGAAAACATCGGTCGGGCCCATCGTGTCGCAAAGAAAATAAGAGCTGGACAAGTGTTCATCAACAATTATGGTGCTGGTGGAGGTATTCAGATGCCTTTTGGTGGATACAAGAAAAGTGGCTTCGGAAGAGAGAAAGGTTTAGAAGCATTAAGGAATTATACTACTTTAAAAAATGTTGCCTTAAAAATGTGATTACAACAAGACATTACCGAAGACGTACGGTTGAATCAATGAGGTTCGAAAAACTTCTACCCTTGAAGTTTTAACTTTGTAAAAAGGAGATGGGGAGTTGGAAAAAGAACTGAAGAAAAAACAGGATTATCGGTTTAAGATTGCGAATCGAGAAGCATTGATTGGTGTTGCGTTAGCTGTTTTCAATTTTATTTGGTGGTTTGCTTTTGCATACGGTCTTGGAGGTCGGACGCCTGAAAATTATTCGTATGTCTTTGGATTACCAGCATGGTTCTTTTACAGCTGTGTGCTCGGTTTTGTCGTCATGACTTTACTTGTAATCATCATAGTGAAAGTTTGGTTTGTCGACGTGCCTTTAGATGAAGAGGAAGGTGAGTAATCATGAACATGGGCGTTGTTATCTCGTTAGTTATTTTTCTTCTTGCGATCTTCATTATTGGTTTTTGGTCGAGCAGGTCATTGAAAAATACAGCCGAGGATTCTTTTCTACAAGAGTACTTCCTAGGAGGACGGCAGCTAGGTGGATTCATACTCGCGATGACAATGATTGCCACATATGGTAGTGCGAGCAGTTTCATAGGTGGTCCAGGAGTAGCGTACAACCAAGGATTCGGCTGGGTGCTGCTATCGATGTCGCAAGTAGCTACCGGTTATTTTGTCCTTATGATTCTCGGCAAAAAGTTTGCCATTATGGCTCGCAAATATAAAGCAGTGACACTGATTGACTACTTGAAAGGACGCTATCAAAGCAAGTGGGTGGTGTTGACTGCAGCATTTAGTATAATTGTTTTCCTTTTTTCAGCAATGGCAGCTCAATGGATTGGTGGGGCAAGATTAATTGAGTCGTTGACAGGATTAAACTATACGACTGCACTATTTATCTTTGCTGTTTCTGTCCTTACGTATGTCATTATCGGAGGGTTCAGAGCAGTCGCACTGACAGATACCGTTCAAGGTGTGGTCATGTTTGGTGGTACACTGATTTTATTGATTGCTACGATCATTGCAGGGGGCGGTATTGGGAATATTATGGCAGATCTTACTGCAGAGAACCCTAACTTAGTCACCCCTTATGGAGCAGATGGAGGTTTAAGCCCCTCGTACGTTTCATCTTTCTGGATTTTGGTCGGGGTAGCAGTTGTTGGTTTACCACAAGTCACAGTTCGGGCTATGGCCTACAAAAATTCGCGCTCGATGCACCGGGCGCTGATTATCGGAACGATTGTCGTCGGTTTCATCATGTTGAACATGCACTTGATTGGTGTCTTTGCACGCCCTATCTTACCTGGAATTGAAGTGGGAGACAAAGTGATGCCGATGATTGCTCAAGAGGTGCTGCCTCCCTGGTTAGCTGGCGTCGTACTAGCGGCTCCGATGGCTGCAATCATGTCTACTGTCGACTCCCTGCTATTGCTTGTAAGTTCGGCCGTTGTCAAGGACGTTTACTTGAATTACATCAAGCCAGATGCTTCGAACGCTAGAGTGAAAAAGATGACCTTCAGCGTGACGGGGATTCTTGGAATTCTCGTGTTCCTTATGGCCTTAAGTCCTCCGGATCTATTAATCTGGTTGAACCTGTTTGCTTTTGGTGGCCTTGAAGCTACTTTCATTTGGCCCGTTGTTCTAGGACTCTATTGGGAAACGGGTAACAAGTATGGAGCCTTAGCATCTATGATCGTCGGTATTGCTTCCTACATTATCGTTGATCAATTTTTCCCTAATTTATTTGGTATGCACAATGTTGTCGTTCCTATCATTTTATCCTTCTTTGCTTTTGTAACCGTAAGTCTGCTAACGAAGTCTTTGATGGTCAATGAATACATCAATCAGGATAAATTAGAAAGGAGCATGTAAACAAATGAAGAATACAAGCACGGAGACCAGGTTTATTCGAGATCGTGAAAGAGTGATCTCTCTAACACAAGAATTAGTTCGAATCCCGAGCGTTTACCGGCCAGGTGTAGATGGGGGAAATGAAGAAAAGGCGGCTCTCTTTGTTGGTGACTACTTAAGAAAACTTGGAATTGACGTTCATATAGAAGAAGTAGAGCCAGGAAGACCGAATGTGGTTGGAGTGATTGACTCAGGGAAGCCTGGAAAAACGCTATTATTTGAAGGGCATACGGATGTGGTGACAGAAGGGGATCATGGATCTTGGAATTACGATCCCTTCGGAGCAGAAATCATCGATGGACGTATGCATGGCAGGGGAACCAATGATACAAAAGGGAATTTATCTTGTATGATCACCGCCGTTCAATCAATGCTAGAAGACAAAGAAGAATGGTCCGGTAAAATAATTATGTGTATCCCATGTGACGAAGAAGGCATGATGATCGGGATTAAACACTTCATTAAGCAAGGATGGGCCGAGGGTGTGGATGGAGCCATCATATGTGAGCCGGAAGAAAATCAGGTGTGCATTACCCAACGCGGAGCGATGCGTATCGTTTTAAAAACGTATGGAAAAATGGCCCACGGTGCAATTTCTTGGAGCGGAATCAATCCGAACTGGCGAATGGCGAAAGTAATTGTAGAGTTGGAAAAGCTGGAAAAACGTGAGCAAGAACGGTTAGGAAAACACCCGACGCTCGGTTGGCCAAGCATTACACCGACGATATTACAAGCTCCTGCCAAAGGAGACGCTCAGATCAATGTCATTCCTGAACAATGTATGACGACGCTCGATATTCGGACTGTACCTGGCCAAAATCATACAACCTTACAAGAAGATATCCGCCATATCTTTGAGCGGATAGCTAAAGATGACCCGGACTTCCAAGCTGATTTTGAAGTGATCGAGGATCGTCCTTGGACATCGACAGATAAAGAAGAACCCGTTGTGAAAGCCGTATCGCAAGCTATTCAAACGGTTTTGGAAAAAGATCCGGTATATAACGGTGTACCAGGAGCAACGGATGGAACCTTCCTTCACTTAGCTGGAGTCCCGATTGTAACGATTGGGGCAGGAGACCGAGAAGTCCCGCATCAAATCAATGAATATGTCGATGTAGATGAACTAGCTGAAACAACGGAAATCTACAGACAAGCAGCTTTGAACTTTTTATTATAGGGGTCTGACCCACTAGCCTTGCACGACTTGAAATATATGTAAATAGCTTTGAAATCATAGTTCT
>NZ_JBHSZV010000040.1:0-113717 GCF_042663045.1 Halobacillus seohaensis
CGGCATTGTAGTATTTGCCGGACTTCCCTTTATTGTCGAAATCTTATCTCTTCATAGTAAGCGTGTCCGCGACTTTGTAGAAGGATCAGCCACTGTGATCATTAAAGATGGAAAAGTATTAGAGGAAAATTTAAAAAAAGAATACTATACAACGGACGAGTTACTACAATTATTACGAGGACAAAATATTTTTGACCTTTCTGAAGTTGAATATGCTGTGCTCGAAGCAAACGGAAAAGTAAGTGCCCTTCCCAAGAAAGATTATCGCCCTTTGACACGCAAGGATCTTGGGTTACCTAGTGTGAATGAAAAGGAACCTCATACCGTCATAATGGACGGAGAAATATTAGACGAACCTTTAGATTCTATCGGAAAAAACCGAGGGTGGTTACAAACGGAGTTAGACAAGAAGAATATCACTATTGAGAATGTATTCCTCGGCCAGATCAATTCTTATGGTGCGCTCACCGTCGACTTATTTGACGATAAAATCCAAGTTCCTGAACCACAAGAAAGACCTCTACTGCTTGCCAATATAAAAAAATGTCAGGCCGATTTAGAGTTGTTTGCCTTAGCGACAGAATCTCAGTCAGCCAAAAGTCTTTATACAAAGAACGCGAAAAAAATGGAGGAATCGATGCAAAAGCTCACTCCCTACCTTAAAGATTAAATGATTTTATTATTATAAAACTGCCCATTATTTATAAAAGATTCGGCACCTAGCATCATATAATGGGCACCCATACTATGTGCTCTCTCCATTCCATACATAATGACGATTAATAGAAAAACCGATGGAATTAAACTAAATCCCTAGATTGTTTAATAAAATAATGGCGGTCCGTTGCTTTTAGGCTATTCATAGATGGGAGTTTGCAACTGCACACTTGTTCCATATGGTGTAGCGAACACAGAAGACGACTCATGGCAGTAGGACCGTTCATTAAAAGCAAAGGATGGGTGGCGAGGAAACGGGGAGATTCCTAAGCCCCCCCATTCGATGTGTGAGAAACGAATCCCTTTCCCAGAAGGACTATCTTCCACTATCCGTGTTCTATTGCAATGAACCTCCAATGAACCTCTCTATATCAAGGGTTTTAATAGGACCGCCTGCTATCAAGATTTGCATGCAAACTTAGGAATGGCTGCCTTTTCTTGAAGTGGCATCGAGACACTTATATGGTAAAGGGGCGGAGGGAAACGGGGAGACTCCTATGGGATGTTCGGGACAGCTGAGACCCCACAGGACGAAGTCCGAGGAGGCTCAGCGCCCGCCCCATGGAAAGCGAACCGTTTCCCGTAGCCCCTACATTCACACAAACATCTCGAATTCAAGCACAATCTCTGATTTTGTATGCTAATTTATATGTTAAATACCGATAATCGTTGATATAACAAGGAATAATAAGAGACCAAATCATATGCGATTTGGTCTCTTATTATTATGCTATTTCATATGTTTCTTCCCGAAACGAAACTACTTATCTGTAAAACCCTTTTTCATTAAAATTCAATAGTTATTTTCCTGCCGTCAGCAATCGTTGTACCATTTCCCGCAAATACATCACTTGTTGTGATAGTAATGAACTCCAATTCTTTTGGTTTCGTCTCATCAATAACAAAACCCAGATCACCTATGCGTTCTTCTCCCGGGTCATAATCTCCGTAAAGATTTTCAAGATAAAAATCATCTTTAAAGTCCTTTTTTTCTCCTTGATCTGTCTCTAAAACAGAAACAGGAGCGAAATTCACTTGCTCATCTGCTGTATTTTCAACCGAAACTCTAAACTTAATATAGTTGAAATTCATTTCGTTATGACTATATGCATGAAAAAAGTCAATTAAATCAGGAGAAGGAAAATAGTTTAGTACTTTTACATCTTCAACCGTTAATTGCATAGGACCGATTTCCATATTCTCTTCCACCGCTTTAATTGCTTTTAAAGACAATTCCCCATTTTCGTCCTCACTAGTATCACCTACTTCCTTAAGGTTACGATCATCGGAAGCTTGAGGATTATTAACATATTTTTGCTTATCAGAAATTCCTATTTTCTCATCTATATTGTCCTTATCTTGACGATCTTCCTGGGCATGACTTTCGTTGCTGCTATTTTGTGTGGAGCATCCAACTAATAAGATTGAAATAAAGAACAACATGATAAACCGCTTCATACGTATTCCTCCATTAAAAAATAGATAGCAGGGCATAGAGATGCCCCGCTTGAGTTAGTTTTTACTTTTTATGTGCTTTTTTTGGTGACTTCTCATTATCACTTAAAACTTCCATAACCTTTTGACCAATCTCATGATTATCATGCAAGCCAGCAAATTTCTCGGATTGCGGGCCATAGCCATAAACAATCACATCTTCTCCTGTATGACCTCCTGTCGTCCAACCTGTTCCAGAACGTATATCAAAGATACGCTCAATGGCATTATCAATTTCCGTAGTAGATCCGTTAGTTGCAGCATCCTTAACTGATTGAACTTCTTCATTTGTTAGTTCTAAATCAATATATTTCGCTAAGGTTTCTTCTACATCATCTCCGTCAGAAATCTTTGCTGCCATAAAGTCAGGAGTTCGTTTCGCTGCTTTAATTGGTTCTGGATCCCATTTATATTCACCGTCACGCCCCATCGCCATACCGCCAGTTGAGTGGTCTGCCGTTGTAATGACAAGTGTATGCTTATCCTTTTTCGCAAATTCAATCGCCTCTTGATAGGCTTGTTCAAAATCCTCCATATCACTCATAGCTGATACGACATCATTGTCATGTCCAGCCCAATCAATTTGGCTACCTTCTACCATTAAGAAAAAGCCGTCTTTATTTTTGTTTAAACGATCTAATGCAGAGGAAGTCATTTCTGCTAAAGAAGGAACATCTTCTGTACGGTCAATCATTTTATCCATTCCTTTAGGTGCAAACAAACCAAGCACTTGCTCATTATCATCGTTTACCATTTCTTCGCGTGAATCTACGTAACTAAACCCATCTTCTTTAAATTCTTCCGTAAGGTTTCGATCTTCTCTATCAAAATAAGAAGTTCCCCCACCTAGTATGACGTCTACTTTATGTACGCCATCCACTTTTTCGTCAAAATAATCATCAGCGATATCGTTGTAGTTGTGACGAGATTCATCATGGGCACCAAAAGAAGCTGGAGTGGCATGATTCACTTGAGATGTAGCTACAAGTCCTGTAGACTTCCCTTCCTCTTTTGCTTGTTCAAGTGCGGTTTTCGCTTCATTCTTTTCCATATCTACAGCAATTGCATTGTTATAAGTCTTAATACCCGTAGCCATTGAAGTAGCTGCTGCTGCTGAATCTGTTATGCTCTCTTCTTCATCCCAAGAGTATGTTTCCTGCATACCAATTAGATCGTCATCAAACGCGGTGTTCTCTGTGTAAAGAGTAGAAGGGTCATCTTTTAAATAACGATATGCGGAAGTATAGGAAGTCCCCATTCCGTCACCAATTAAAAATATGACATTATGGATTTTAGCCTTATTATTACCAGGCTTCGCTTCCACCTCATTACCAAAGACTCCCACTGAACTACCAACCACTAGCGATGATAAGATGGCAACTGGTAACAACTTTTTGGATACTTTTTTGCTTAACAAATGAATTCCTCCCTAGATTTGTTTTCATTACATATATCATGTTACTAACAAACTATTAATGGAAGATTCACTCCGGGTTAAGCATTTGTAATGTTCTATTAAGTTTCATTTTTAAAAAAAGCATTTCCCTTATAAAAGGAAATGCTTAAGAACTACATTCAAAGTGAGGAACCTGAAGATCCCTCTTACTAGAATAATATATACGATACCACTACATATACAAAACTCATCACTAATGATGGAACTGCATAACGCCACTGACTCGTTGTTGAAGGTCTTAATAACAAGTAGATAATTGCAAGTGTCATGAACACGGCCAAGGAAGCAATGAAAACATGCGAATTGCCAGCAGCAGCTAAAATGGCACCATCTCTATAAAGAAGATCCGTGAAGGCTAACAATTGCATATTAAATAAATTGCTTCCTAGAATAGACCCAACAGCCATCCCATAGTTCGCCATTTTAAAAGCTGCTAGTACTGTGACCAATTCAGGCAGTGATGTAGAAGCAGCAATGAGGAAGCTTCCAACAAAACCCGAATCCAAACCAGATACTTGAGCAAGTTGGTCACCTGAAATAGAAAGTACACTTCCCGCTCCGAAAACAATGAGAGCCAACACAATAAAGCCAACGACAGCTGCTTTTAAACTATAATCTTTAGAAGTAGCTGCAACTTCAGAAGAACTCTCTTCTTCATCATTGGAAATGAATCGTACCATTAAGACATAAAGAAGAACGATCACAACCATCTCGATCCCTACGCCAAACAACTCAGGTGATCCTGGAATAAGCAACGAAGAGATTACAATAACCATAAAGGCTAACCCCATTATTGCGGAAGGCAAGTGTTGTTTATATCCTACGCGTTGAAACAGTCTTCTTCTGCGATAAATAATATCAACGACAGCTAAGATTAATAGATTGAATACATTACTCCCAATCATGTTTCCCACCGCAATGTCCGGATTATCAATGTAAACAGCGGTAATGCTTGTTGTTAACTCAGGTAACGAAGTGGCCCCAGCTATTAAAAATGTCCCTACTGCTGCTCCGCTTAATCTAGATTTTTTGCTAATAATATCCCCAAACGTATTCAAACGAATCGCAGCGATGACTACTACAATGGCCGCTAGTAAAAAAATTAAATAGACCAATCTCTATATCTCCTCTCAACCAGAGCATACAAAAAAGACCCTGGTACAGAATTTTGTACCAAGGTCTTGCGTACTAACGTGATAGCCTCATGAACCAGGTGTATACACACCGTATTGACGATTCAAGAGCCGCATATAGCGGTCGCTACTCCCCTTGTTATCTTTACTATATTGTAAGTGTCGGTAGATAGTCAAGAAGAAATGTTTGAATATGAGTAAAGAATAACATTATGTTGAAACGTCAAACTCTCAATATTCAAGAACTACCATATCCCAGTACTTTATTTTGGGAATTGTAAATTGTAGATGGTCGCCTTCCTGCGAGAAGTCAATTGTTTCAGCCATCCCTTCGTTCCAGTCTGGAGAAGACACCCAAACTTTTTTTACTTGTTTTGATTCCTGGATCGTTACAGATAGAGTCTCTCTCATCACAGCAGAATTTTGAGTCCCATTCGTATCACGCCAATTCATATGTTCTACATCCATATAGTTGAGAAAGTGGATCATTTTTTTATCTGCTCTTTGTTTAGCAAAAGCATAAATCTTCCCTTTTTCAGGTTGACTCGACAATTGAACCCAATCTGAAGATTTGATCTCCAATTCGGTTTCTTGAACCCGATCTCGCAATAGATTTTGGTATGCTACCATGTAATCATAGTAAGCAATTAAGGAGTCTTGAAGATCCTCGGACATGTCTAATTTGTTATGCGGGAAGTATTCTTTCGAGAGCATATGTTCCCCAAGTTCTAAGTGGCCACCACCCTGAGCGAATATCAAAGCATCCGTATAAAGGATACCTGGACCGTTAAAACCACCTTCTTGATCGGACATTTTATAATTCATATAAGCTGCTAACACGGAAGGTTTTTCAAAGGTTTGATGGTTTTCCTTTAAAATCTGTTGCAAATCTTGATACGTCTTGTATGGATCCCATACTTCTGTATATAGAAAAGGGACGAGCGAATCAGCTATTTGTTTTTGTCCATACTGATTTACTGCATTCATAATCAGACTTTTATCCATAAATTGACCCGAAGCATGGTTTAGAAAGCCTGGATATGCTTCTTTAAGCTTAATCCTTTGGCCTTCTGAATCAAAAACATCTCCACGGTCTCCTAACTGGTCAAGGTGCCACCCATCAAAATCCAAATGTTCGAACACCCGCTTTTGTTGTTCCATGATGTAATCTTGCCATTGTGAGTGACCAGGGTTCATTAAATAAATATCACTTTTCCATTGATCAGGAAGTTGGTGATTGTCTACTTGATCTTGATTAGGATCCGTGTATACATACCATTCTTGATTCACATTTTCGTTTTCTGCTCCTGCTAGTGACCCGTTTAGTAAATTATACGACATAGCATTTATATTTTTAGAATGTGCTAAATCAATATAGTTTTCTATGGTTTGAAAGTCTACCGGTTGATTGGCGATATTAGCCCAGCTTGAGAGCGGTTTGTTTCCATCCATCTTCAAAGGCAAATGATGTTCATCCTGCCAATCATAAAACTGGATACCATTAATATGATACCTCGATAACTTTCCAACGATCTCTTCCTGGTGTTTCCTATCTATATTCGAGAAATCAGATAAAAAACCATAACGTGGAAATTTAGTCCATGTTGAAGATACATCAACGGCAATGGTCTTTTCCTGATTGCGATGGTTTATGCGAGAAACCTTTACATAATACCCTTGGTAGTCTTTCTCAGGTGTCTGCCATGACCAATCAAATTCTTGACTTGTCACATGAATGCTTTGTTCATCAATTTTTTGTCCTAAATGGAAATATGAAATGATATAAGTGATCGGCTGATTAGGTTTTTGAGTTAAATGTGCATGAAACTGAGCAGAATCTCCGGGAAGATAGCGAGATTTATTCTTCGAGATAGTAGCTAATTCTAAATTTTCAAAAGAAGATTCTTCAGGCTCTTCCTTTGAAAAAAACAGCATCATAATTGAAGCAATTGGTATGATGACAATCAGCAAAGTCAAGGATCGTTTTTTAATTTTTAATCAACTCCATTGTGTTTTGTAAAAAAGCAAAAGACTAACAGGCAAATGCCTGCTAGCCTTTTTTTAAAATTAAATCCCCGCATGAAGTAAAATATTATGCAATTCTCTCTAAAAGAGATGACCTCTTTATTTAAAAAATAGTTTTACTTTATGACGTTCATCAGCAGGTACATTCACATAAAGCGTCTTTGAACCCTCATCAAAGAAATAAGTTTCTTGGTTCACTTTTACTTCTTCTACTGAATTAACGTTCTCATACTTCGCTTTTGCCGCTTGAACTTTTTCAGGTGCTTTTTCACCATTTAGCTTCAACGTGTAAGAGTCCAATTCAGTATCATAACCCGTTTTTTCTTGGTTACTAGTAAACTCAATGTGTTTACCTTTGCGTTCTAAATTGAAATTAGTCACATTATATTCACCATCTTTGTAATCTAAAGTGGCTCCATCATCTTCATAAAATGAGTAACTTGCTTCATCACTTAGGTATGTGTCTAATACTAAATTTTCAAGTGGTTTCTCACCTGTATACTGTTGTACTTCACGAGTCGGGATCATGGAATCCTTCTTCACATAGATCGGAAGGTGGCTAAGTTCGGCGTTCGTATGAACCGTTTGACCGCCTTCGAACTCTTCACCTGTCCAATAGTCTACCCAAGTTTCTCCCTCAGGAAGATACACATTGCGTTCTGTTTGTCCTTGTTTAACAACAGGGGCAAGCATCATGGATTCACCAAACATAAATTGATCACTAACATCATGGGTGTTTTTATCTTCTTGGAATTGATAAACCAATGGCTGTTGTACAGGAGTACCTTGTTCAGAAGCATCGATAAATGTGTTATACAAGTAAGGCATAAGTTCATAACGCATTTCGATATACTTCTTACTAATGTCTTCTACTTCCTGTCCAAAGGCCCAAGGCTCTTGTCCTTGTTCCACTTCCGCCTTTTCGTCTGCATCGTAGTGAATACGTGAAAATGGCAGGAAAGCTCCAACTTCAATCCAACGAGCAAACATTTCAGCATCTGGTCGTCCAGCAAATCCGCCAATATCATTACCGACAAATGGAACACCAGATAAACCAACATTCGTATTCATCGGAATCGACATTTGCAGATGATCCCATTGACTAACGTTATCCCCTGTCCAAAGAGCCGCATAACGCTGGGAACCTGCATACATATCACGAGTCAAGACAAACGGACGAGTATTTGGCTTGAATTCTTCAAAAGCATCATATGTAGCTTTTGCTTCATCATGGCCATAAAGATTATGATATTCTTCATGAGTCCGTTTGTTTTCACCTTTACCAAACGTTACATCAAGAGGCATCGTGTGATAAGGGCCATCGAATACAGCAGGTTCGTTCATATCATTCCATACACCATCAATACCCTTATCAAATAAAATATCGTGCTTGCCTGTCCACCATTCCCGCACCTTCTTTTGTGAGAAGTCTGGGAACATTGAATCTCCAGGCCATACTTCACCTACAAAATTCGTTCCATCTGGATTTTTTGCCCAGTACTCATTTTCCGTACCTTCGTCATACATAAAGTAGCCTGGATCCTTTTTTACAGCAGGATCATTAATAGTAATTTTATTGAAATTCAAGTTGTCCAACTTCTGGTGCAGCTCTTGATCACCAAACTTATCCGCCCATGTAAATACACGGTATTCATCCATATAATCGATATCAAAGTGCATCGTATCCACAGGTATTTCTTTTTCACGATACGTTTCTGCTACACGCTCAATATCTTCAGCTGAATATTGCCATTTTGATTGGTGTAAGCCAAGCGCCCACTTAGCTGGTTTATCCATTTTTCCTGTAAGTTCAGTGTAGCTATCGAGAACATCTTCAATCTCAGGTCCGTACATAAAGTAATAGTTCAACGTACCATCATCGGCGTAGAAGTAATAATAGTCATCACTTTCACTAGCCATCTCAAAATAAGAGCGGTTCGTATTATCAAAGAAAATTCCGTAAGCTTTTTCATCTTTCAATCCTATAAAGAATGGAATAGATGTGTATAAGTATTTTGTATCTGTTTGATAAGCATAAGCATCTGTATTGAACATTCCAATACTCTCACCTCGCTGGTTTACATTAAGTCCACCTTGCTCACCAAAACCATAGAATGCCTCATCATCTGTAGTTTTTTTATAAACGTAAGGTTTTTCACCGTCATAACCTGAACCATTTTGCATGTAATCTTCATTAATTACATTTCCTTCTTTATCAAGGAATTTGACACCGAATGGTTCTTTTTTAATCTTAATAGTTATTTCTTTAGTTGAAAGAGTAATCTCGTTACCTTGTTCTGAGAATTCGAAAGATGGAGTATCCCAATCCTTCTTTTGAATGGCTTCTGAAAAGTATTCATTATCTCCTTGCTTTAAAATAGAAACCTTCGCCATGTCTTCGGAAAACAAACGGATAAACCCTGATTGATCCGAGGATAAATTCAGTTTTACGCCGTTTTCAACTTGTTCAACACCTTCAACCTGAAGCTGTTTTTTGATAGCTTCTTGATTTAATTCTCGATCTGGATGCGGTTGTGTTACAGCTAATACATTTGGAGCTTGCGTAGATAAAACAGTGGCAACAATAGCCATAGTAGCAATAAAGCGGAAAAATCGTCTAGTTCGCTTGTCCATATATTCTCTCACCTCAAAAATGAATTTTTTGTGACAACCGGTTGCACATTTATTACCTTAAACTTGTATAGGCAAGTGAGCAATACCAAATTTTCCAAGAAATTCATCGGAGCATAAAGGACCAATAGTACTGATACGAATACAATGTAAACGCCCACATACATCCTTTGTAAGAGGTTTCACATATTGTTAAATTCGATCCAAGTGCCTAAGAATTATAATAGATTCATAACAACACAGCAGCAATTGAACTGAACTCATGTAAATTGGTGACTTTTGGAGTCAAAAGAACACAAATATTCTGAAATATCTAGATCTGTAGGAGTAATAAAACCTAGTCATTCTCACATTAACCAATACTTTATCTCCCGTAAAACGTGCTACAATACAAGCAGATTAATTACTTGGAAAGGAAGTTTTTCACCATGGAGACAACTAACAAATCCACACCCCTCTCTCCTTCTTTTGATCCTTGGGAGGCCTACATGGATGTGGATGAATTCGGAAAAATGACGTTATCTAATGTAGAGTTTACTACGACGTATTTATGCAATATGCGCTGTGCCCATTGCGCCGTAGGTTATACACTTCAAGATAAAGATCCCGATGCTTTACCAATCGATCTTATTTTACAAAGGTTAGATGAAATTGAACACCTGCGTACGATAAGTATCACAGGCGGCGAACCAATGCTGTCCAAAAAATCCGTCCAACAATATGTCCTTCCCCTTTTGAAATACGCACATGAACGTGGAGTAAGAACACAGATTAATTCAAATTTAACATTACCTTACTCCCGCTATGAGGCGATTATTCCTTACCTAGACGTCTTACATATTTCACACAATTGGGGCACTGTCGATGAATTTGCTGAAACAGGCTTCGCGTTAATGGATCGTAAGCTATCTTTTGAAAATAGGGCTAACTACTTTGATCGGATTGTGGAAAATAGTCAACGATTATCAAAAGAAGGTGTAATGGTTTCAGCTGAAACCATGCTCAATAAGCGTACCTTCCCTCATCTACTAGAAATTCACGATCACGTATTAGAGATGGGATGTGCCAGACATGAGATTCACCCTATGTATCCTGTAGATTTCGCGAGTAACCTAGAAACATTGAGTCTTGAAGAAATGCGTGAAGGAATTAATCAATTGGTAGATCACCGTGACCCAAACGTATGGATGTTATTTGGCACCTTACCGTTTTATCCATGTAACTCCGCGCAAGAGGATTTAAACATGCTGAAAAAGCTTGACCAAGCACCTAAAGTCACAGTACGAAATGATCCAGATGGACGTTCTCGCTTAAATGTCAATATCTTCTCAGGAGAGATCATCGTAACAGATTTTGGCGATGAACCTGGATTAGGAAACATACAAGACACCTCTTTACCAGATGCTTATGCACATTGGATGAACTCGAAAACAGCTGCAGCATTGAATTGTCATTGTCCCGCTGCTAAGTGCTTAGGACCTAATCTATTAGTGAAAAACACGTATTATAAAGATGTTGATTTTCAGAAGCAACAAGCAAAAATTAAATTGAACCGATAAATAAAAATGAGCCCTGATCCATTCGATCAGAGCTCATTTTTATTTTATTTAACCCCAAATTTCTTTTGCTACATTAACAACAAATTTCAACTTATCCCACTGTTGTTCTTCCGTCAGCTTATTACCATGGTGTGTGGAAGCAAACCCACATTGAGGACTTAAGCATAATTGGTCAAGTGGGACGTATTTTGATGCTTCCTTAATACGTGCCTTAATCGTTTCCTTGTCTTCTAATTCTCCAGTTTTAGAGGTGATAACACCCAGCACCACTTTAGCTCCGCCATTCGGAATATGTTCTAATGGTTTGAAACTTCCTGATCGCTCATCATCATACTCCAAAAAGAAACCATCCACTTTCTCTTTTGCTAATAACGTTGGTGCTATAAGTTCATAACTTCCTTCAAAGGCCCACGTGGATTGATAGTTACCACGACATAAGTGTGTAGTTACTACTAAATCTTCGGGTTTGTTTTCCAAAACACCGTTTATCACTCGTAATGATAAATCAATTAATACATCTCTTGAATAGTTTCCATCATTAAATGGAATTTGTGGCGAAGACAGCCCAGCAATATATACATCATCCAGCTGCAAATAACGTACGCCTGCATCATAAAATGATTGTATGGCATCTTGATACGCTTGAATAATATCATTCGCATATTCCTCAAGATCCGAGTAAACATTTTCGTTAAATATCCCGGCGTTAAAAAGCTGGTTGGGACTAGGTATGGTCTGTTTCGCAACAGCACGACCGTCTACAATTTTGTTCAAATCAATAAAATCCTTTATGAAAGGATGATCGGGGTTAAAGGATATTTTTCCTGTATTTCGAACATCATACTTTTCCGTCTCTATGCCTTCAAATTTATATCCTTGTTCAGGGACATACCCTTCAATTCCATTTAAGTGCTCCAAAAAGTCTAAGTGAAACCATGTTCGTCTGAATTCGCCATCAGTAACTACATCTAATCCAATTTCAATTTGCTTATCAACAATACGCTGTATTTCCTTTGTTTCCACCTCTCGTAATTCATCAGCCGAAATTTCTCCTTCTTTAAATTCTTTTCTGGCTTTGTGTAGATTGTCTGGTCGAAGTAGACTTCCAACGTGATCTGCTTTAAATGGTGCTTTGGTTAAGGTAATGGACATGTGAATTCCTTCTTTCCTTTTTATGTTTGGTTTTTTATTAAAAAAGACCTTAAATCAAGCAAAAAACCTCTTCTAAATTAAGAAGAGGTTTACGGAACATACCTATGTGTTCTGTTCTCTCTTCTTATCTCCCAAGCATTTAACATGCTTGCTGGAATTAGCACAACTCTTTTACAAAGTTTGTTGCCGAGGCTTCAAAGGGCCAGTCCCTCCACCTCTCTTGATAAGAAAAACAAGTTTTTAATTTTTAACTTTATATGAGCAAGGTTAAATTTTCAATAAATTAAGATTAATCTGATAAATTGTATAATAACAAATTTTGCATTGATATGTCAATTACCTATTGATTTTCTCTATAATATTAATCGAAGCTTATTAGTCTATCTCTTTAGTAAAAATAGAATGCTAAGGTACTAAATAATTAAGCAATGACTCTTCTTAAACTAAAATCGCGTCAATTTTTCTAAGTAAAATGCTTATACAATTTTCGAGTTTTCGCATCTATTATAAAAAGGAGGTGAGATTTAATGGCTATAATTAAACCCTTTCTCGATTCTGAGAGATTCGCTTCAACTATAGGAGATGGAACCATCGCTGTAGATGACCTTACTTTTGTTTTTGCTGATACTACTCCAGACACTGGATTAACAGCCTTCCCAACTTCTTATGTATCCTATAACCTTTATTTAAATGGGATCCCTCAACTAGATGGAGATTCGACTTTCGATGGTACGACTCTAACTATTCTTGATGGAGCCTCCCAAAATGCTGGTGTTCCGGTCATGATAGAATTTACTGTAAACTAAAAATGAATTCTAGTTAAAAAGGCAGCAGAGAATCTCCTACAATTAAAGTAGGAGGTTTTCACCATTCTTTTTTTCAATTAGTTAAAGAAAGGGAACGGGGGTGAGTAAAAAATGGTTTTAAAAGCAGAAACACTTGAATATATAACAATTTCTGACGGAGTTAAAAAGACTTATACAAATCAGGATGAATTAGAGGGATATGGTAGTGTAGGAATCTTAGATCCAGCTTGCGTTTCTTATATAAACCTCTATATAAATGGAATGTTACAACCTTCTACGGTTTATTATGTAGAAGAAGGAGCTCTCGTTTTATTGGTAGAAGATGCTCCCCAAAAAGGTGTACCTCTTATTCTTCAGTTCATTAAAATTTATAACCAAACAAAAACACCTACCATAAATTGTCCCAATGAAGTTGTCATAGAGGTAGAACCTTGGGAAACAGGCGCTTTTGTGAACTACCCAGATCCTACCGTTGCAGATAACTGTTCTGATGTTATTTTTTCCTGCACTCCGGCATCTGGGACATTTTTCAACTTAGGAACTACGAAAGTGACATGTACGGCTACAGATATTGACAAAAGTGTGAATACATGTTGCTTTAATGTTCGCGTAATTGTCCGAAGTCAGAGTACATTATTACTAGATATGCTCCTTTTTAAAGATATTCAAGTACAATCTGCAGAAACGTTAAAAATACAGGGTGATTTACAGGAACCAAGAAACTCGTTAAGAAATCGACAACAAAATAGAAATACCTTGAATTATCCTCATTGTATAAAGGCACATACCATCCATGATTGGGTAGTTTTTGATACCGACCATCAGCAAACGGTTTCAATTCCAGAAGAATGTAATATGAAAATCATTAATTGTCGTAATACAGGTGAAGATTTAAGCATTAGTTGTGAGGCGATACCAAATACTAGTAAATTCACTATATTAGATAACACAAAACCAATGCCTGGAATGCCTGAAACAAGCATTGTTTCGATTTGTTTCACTATACTTATACGCATTCAATATTACTGTAACGGTTCCCCACTCTGTAACTTTGACGTAACAGTAACAACTACCGATGAAGTTGTTCTTTGCTATCCTAAATATACTTCTGTCGTAGCTACTGTTAAAGATGTGAACTGTACGATTTCAGAAATAAGTCACTGAAAGTCTGGTAATTATACATGAACGGGGGAGTGACGTTTTTTTCCATTGTGATATATACCCTATCTCCATTAACTGTGTGAAACCCCTAACTTAATACTATTATATGTTTTATTATTGCTTACCTATCAGCAGTGGTTATATTAGATCACATAGGATTTGTTAAATGTTGTTGACTTTTTTAAATAATATGAGGAACCTTCTTATTATAAAAGTATCGCTATCAATAAATATATTTTCCGAGGCTCAACCTTTCGTCCGCGGGAAGCGAATCATTCCCCTGATCCCCTTTCTCTGTTTCTAAAACAACGCGATGACGCTGTTGATAACAGGCCAATTACATAAAAAGAGTACAAGGTATTTATCTTGATATCGTGTTTTGATCAACCCTCCAATCAAACTGGTCGCTAATTAACCACTCGGAAAGAGCCTCTATATCCTTTGAGAACACACGATCTTCTGTAATACTAGGTACCACTTCTCTTCCTTTTGAATAAAGTTTTTGAATCGATGAAGAGGCTAATACCTTTCCACGAAATTCGAGAGCCTGCATTGCACAGATCATCTCAATCGCCACAACCTTTTGTGCATTCCTAATGATCTGATAAGCATGACGGGCTCCAATAGTGCCCATACTCACGTGGTCTTCCTGATTGGCTGAAGAAGGAATTGAATCAACACTAGCAGGATGGGCGAGCGTTTTATTTTCTGAAACGAGGGATGCTGCTGCATATTGCATGATCATCGCACCTGATTGCAGTCCTGGATCAGGGCTTAAGAAAGCAGGAAGATCATTTAATTGTGGGTTCACAAGCCTTTCGACACGCCGCTCCGAGATGTTAGCCATCTCTGCCACAGCTATTTTAAAAAAGTCCATCGCTAGTGCTATCGGCTGACCGTGAAAGTTCCCTCCTGATACTACAATTTTTCCATTGTCAAAAATAAGCGGATTATCAGTTGCCGCATTCATTTCAATTTCAAGCTTTTCTTTTACATAAGCAAGACTTTGTCTAGATGCCCCATGAACTTGAGGAATACATCGAAGTGAATAGGCGTCCTGCACCCTTTTTTCCCCTTGATGAGTTAGAAGCTTGCTGTTACTCGTAATCGTACGAACCCTTTCAGCGACCTCCATCTGTTCAAAATAACCACGCGCCTCATGAATCGCAGGATGAAAAGCGTCAATAATACCTTCCAGAGCTTCTAATGTCATCGAGGCAATCCAGTCACTTTGATAAATAAGCCGCTCCGCTTCAATATAATTAATCACCCCCATTGCCGTCATCGCTTGCGTTCCATTTATGAGAGCGAGTCCCTCTTTCGCTTTGAGGGTGAGAGGACGATATCCAAGATCCTTATACACTTCTCCCGTTGCCCTGATTTCCCCCTGAAAATGAACTTCACCCTCCCCGATAAGGACTAAGGCAAGATGGGAAAGTGGGGCGAGGTCTCCAGAAGCTCCAAGTGATCCCTGACTAGGAACGACAGGTATTATATCCCCATTCGCTAAGTCGCGCAGACGCTCGACTACACACGGTCGAATACCAGAAAAACCTTTAATCAAAGCATTTAAACGCAACACCACCATCGCTTTACTAACCACTTCAGGAAAGTTTTCGCCTAATCCGCAAGCGTGCGAACGGATCAAATGCAGCTGCAGATCATCAACGTCTTGATTATAAATTCGCACATCACTAAACTTGCCAAAGCCCGTATTGATACCATATATCGTTTCTCCACTAGCGACAATTCTCTCTACAGCGAGTCTACTATTACGTACTTTTTCCATACTCACAGGGTCAATCGCAACAGTTTTCTTTTTATAAATAATGTCTTTCATTTGCTTTAAGGACAAATCCGAACCATTTAACTGAATCATATTACCTACTCCTTTCTATCACAGCCATTAAAAAGAGACGACAATGGCATAGGAAATACCATTGCCGCCTCCTCATATCTCATGACTATAGGCAGCTTATTCACCCTATATGATTAATGCCAAGTCCAAACGCTTCATGTTCAAGCCCTTTTACTGGCGCTCCGATAGTGCCATAAAAAGCTACAGCCAGCCATTCACCTTCATCAAATTCCTCATATGGTGATCCCCGCACAATAGCAAATCGTAATCCTACAGTTCGCATCATGTCCCCAGCAACTATTTGCCCGCGCATGACCCCTTCTAATGCCTCTAAAATAGCATGATAAAGTGCGTGCGTTTCACGATAAAGTTTGTCTGAGATCAGATGATTTCTCTTGGCCGATGTTTCTACAGCTGAAATAACTTTTTGCATGGACATCGAACCGGATTTCCCCTGGCAATACTCTACGTCCTTTAACTGTTCAGAGAATATCTCTAACTCTTCGTCTGTTAGCGTGGCTACAAGCATTGCTAATTTTCCAATCGCAATCTTCTGAGTCATTTCAATTCACCTAATCCCATCGATTTAACGATTATCTAATTTTTAAATATAACCGCTTTCTAACTCAGACGTTAATTAAATATGGAGAATTTCATTTATCGTGGCAGATTAATAACTTCTTAATGGGTAGAGGTGGTCTATTTATATAGTATTCATTTAGTTTTCAATAATTGCCTTACAAAGCCTTATCTTTTACAGTAGCCTATCAAAAAAGAAAGCATGACATGGACCGCACTTTTCACAGCCATTCCTCTGACATCCTTCCTAGGATCAAGACAAACGATATCCATCGCTTTCACCTTTGAACGGGCTCCGGCGATTTGTACGGCTTCAAATAGTTCATCTGTGAACATTCCTCCAGGTGTCGCAGCAGGGGCCGCTGGGTTATGAGAAATATCAAGCACATCCATGTCGACCGTTAAATAAATAGTATCAACCTCTTTATCTAGCTGATCTAAAGCTTGCGTAATGACTCGCCCCCCCCCCTCTTTCCGCGCTCGTTTCATCGTCGTATAATTCACGTTATGCTCATCTGCATAATCTTTTAGCTCTTTACTATTAAAAAATCCATGTAAACCGATATTGTGAACATTCTTCCCCTTAACTATTCCACTCTCAATCAAATGACGAATCGGCGTTCCATTTGCAGGACCTAACTCACTTAAACTCCTTAAATCAAAATGCGTATCAAGCTGTAACACACCGATTGTTTCTTCATGGTGGACTTGTTTCCAACCTTTAATCAGCATAGCAGTAATTGAATGATCACCGCCCATTGACACCGGAATCGTATGGGGATGATAAGTTCTCATCGCCACCATCGCTTCCTTGATGTTTTGATGTGTCTCATGAATATCTGTCGTGTGTTGCTTCACATCACCGATATCAATAGCTTTAAGTACAGCCAAATCAATATCCTCATCGATGTTATACGTAGTGAATGATTTCCAAGCTTGACGCATCGCTTCCGGATTTTCACTAGCCGCAGATGTGCTGATCGATGATTTAGAAAGGGGGACTCCAAGAATCGTCACATCATACTTATCCCAATTCGGCACACTATCACAAGCATTTTCAATCCATTGATGTACCTTAAGATCAAACGTTTCATCTGATTGTTTCGTCCAAATCATACTTGGGCGAACGAGCATGGGATAAGGGTAGTTCGTCATTTCAGCTGTCCTCCTACTACGAGCGGCTTACCTGCTTTTATAACCGTATCCACATGATTCATACCATATTGGTAGGAAAGAGTAAGGTAATTCGGCACATTAAAAATTGTCACATCGGCTTTTTTACCTACCTCTAAACTCCCTACATCGTTCGCACACCCAATCGCATGAGCTGCGTTAATCGTGGTTGCTGTTAGTACTTCTTCAGGCGTCATTCCCATTTTTAAGCATCCTAAGTTCATAATGAATGACAAAGAAATTGTCGGTGAAGAACCAGGGTTGGCATCTGTTGAAAGAGCAACAGCTACCCCGGCATCAATTATCTTTCTCGCCTGAGCGAATTCAGCCATAAGAAAAAAAGCAGTCCCCGGTAGGAGTACACCAACAACACCAGCCTCTGCCATATTTTTGATCCCTTGCTCAGAAGCTTTTAATAGATGGTCGGCAGATATAGCGCCAACAGAAGCTGCCAACTCCGCCCCGGTATATGGTTCAATTTCATCAGCGTGAATCTTTGGAATTAATCCGTATTCTTTTCCCGCTTCTAAAATTCGCCGAGACTGGTCAGGTGTAAACACTCCGCGCTCACAAAATACATCGTTAAAGGTAGCGAGGTTCTTTTTTGCTACTTCCGGGATCATTTCTTGAATGACACGATCGACAAAATTTTCTGGATTATCTTTTTCAGCTATTGGAATTGCATGTGCTCCCATAAATGTAGAAACGAGATCAACTGGGTGATTATCATGAAGCTGCCGAGCTACCTCCAACTGCTTCATTTCATGTTCGAGCGTCAATCCATATCCGCTTTTGGCTTCCAACGTTGTCACACCATGTAGTAAAAATTGATCCAGACGTTTCTTGGACTGTTCATACAACTCTTCATGGTTTGCTTTCTGAGTAGCGCGAGTTGTTGCGTGAATGCCCCCACCCGCTTCCATTATTTCCATATACGTTTGACCTTTTAGCCGCATCGCATACTCATTTTCTCTCGTTCCGGCGTGCACCAGATGAGTATGGGGATCAATCAGCCCTGGGGTCAAAACTTTTCCACTCGCATCGATCTGTTGTTCCGAGCTGAGTGAATGTTGATATCTCGCGGTAATCTCCGAATCAGCTCCAACTGCCACTATTTTTCCGTTTTCTATATATAATGCTCCATTTTCAATCACATGCAGATCGGACATGCTTGCTTTAGTTGCTGGTCGATCCGTATTCCCCTCCATCGTAATCAGTTGGGCTGCATTCGTAATCAGTAATTTCTCTGTCACCGTGTATCTCCCTCCTGTCACTTTTTAAGCATGGGTACGTGGATCCCTTTTTCATTTGCGGTTTTTTCAGCCAATGGGTAACCAGCATCGACGTGACGGACCACACCCATGCCGGGATCTGTCGTTAATACACGCCCGAGACGCTGTTCTGCATCCTTCGTGCCGTCTGCAACAATCACCATGCCAGCGTGAATTGAATAACCCATCCCTACGCCACCTCCGTGATGAACACTCACCCAGCTAGCCCCGCCGACGCTATTAATCAACGCATTTAAAATCGGCCAATCGGCCACAGCGTCACTGCCGTCCTTCATCGATTCTGTCTCTCGATTTGGTGAAGCAACCGAACCCGAATCAAGATGATCACGTCCGATTACGATGGGTGCACTCAACTCACCACTAGCTACCATATCGTTAATAATTTTCCCGAATCGTGCACGTTCCCCGTATCCAAGCCAGCAAATACGGGCAGGAAGTCCTTGAAAACTGATTTTCTCACGAGCCATGCGTATCCAATTACATAAATGTTTATTTCTACTAAACTCTCGCAAGATTACTTCATCTGTTTTATAAATGTCCTCCGGATCCCCAGATAAGGCCACCCACCGAAACGGACCTTTCCCCTCACAAAACTGAGGACGGATATAAGCAGGAACGAACCCTGGAAAATCAAAGGCATTCACGACCCCTTCATCTTTTGCCACTTGACGAATATTGTTCCCGTAGTCAAAGGTAACAGCTCCGTGCTTTTGCATATCGAGCATCGCTTGCACATGGATCGCTATGCTTTGTTTTGAGAGTTTACTATATGCTTCAGCATTAGATTTACGAAGTTTCTCTGCTTTGTCTAAACTCATCTCTACAGGCACATACCCATTGAGCGGATCATGGGCTGAAGTTTGGTCAGTCAATACGTCAGGAATGAAACCTTCTTCAATCATCTTTGGTAAAATTTCTGCCGCATTCCCTCGTAAACCAATCGAAAGAGATTTCCCTTGATCGCGAGCGTCTTTTGCTAACTTCATAGCCTCTTCTAAACGGTCCGTGGAAATATCTAAATACTTAGTCTCTAAACGACGTTGTATTCTTTTGGGATCAACTTCAATCACAAGACAAACTCCACCGTTTAACGTGACCGCTAATGGTTGGGCGCCACCCATTCCACCAAGCCCTGCGGTTAATGTAATCGTTCCCTTTAAGTTACCATTAAAATGTTGTTTCCCACATTCCGCAAACGTTTCATATGTCCCTTGAACGATCCCTTGACTACCAATGTAGATCCAGCTTCCTGCAGTCATTTGGCCATACATCATTAAGCCTTTTCGATCAAGCTCATGGAAGTGCTCCCAGTTGGCCCAGGCAGGAACAAGATTAGAGTTGGCAATCAACACTTTAGGTGCGTCTTTATGGGAGCGGAATACGGCGACTGGCTTTCCAGACTGAATCAATAACGTTTCATCTTCTTCTAAGTTCTTCAACGATTCTACAATTGCTTCATAGCACTCCCAATTACGGGCCGCCCTGCCGATACCACCGTAAACCACGAGCTCATCAGGATTTTCAGCCACATCTGGATGTAAATTATTACTAAGCATTCGTAAGGCCGCCTCTTGAACCCAGCCTTTCGTGTTTAAAGTTGTACCACGATATTGTTTCACTTTTCCTGATTGAGTTTCAGACATCCTCTCCATCCTTTCCAGTGAATATTTAGATAAATAACAGAAAGTAGATCACGATCTTTCGAATCATTATACTAATTTATGATAAGGACAAAGAGATGATGTGATTCCCTAGCTTAATTTTATAAAAGAAAATTATATTAGATAGGGCAAGAACGGAAAATGTGATATAGGTGAAATGTAAGTTTATGGATAGGCTTATAGGGAAAGCTAAGGAATAGAACAAAATCATACAAGGAGGACGTACCATGCCATCTACTGAAGAACTATTAGGGAAAGATGCCGAGTACTTACTAAACCACGAAAGCCAGACGGTTTCAAAGAATGATCTTCACGTTCCAGGACCAGATTTCGTTGATCGAGTCTACAAATCTACCGATCGTTCACCAGTCGTCCTAAGAAACCTGCAAAGCCTATTTAACCACGGACGCCTAGGGGGAACAGGGTATCTTTCCATCCTTCCTGTTGATCAAGGCATTGAACATTCGGCCGGCGCTTCCTTTGCTCCCAACCCCATTTATTTTGACCCGGAAAACATCATCAAACTAGCGATCGAAAGTGATTGTAACGCCGTAGCATCAACCATTGGTGCGCTAGGTTCAATAGCAAGAGACTATGCTCATAAAATTCCGTTTATCGCCAAACTCAATCATAATGAGTTGTTATCTTACCCGAACACCCATGATCAGATCATGTTTGGTTCTGTAAAACAGGCCTACAATATGGGAGCCGTCGCTGTCGGTGCCACGATCTATTTCGGTTCAGAGGAAAGCCAGAGACAAATTCAAGAGGTCAGCCAAGCCTTTCATTACGCCCACGAACTCGGACTGGGAACCATTCTTTGGGCCTACCTTCGTAACCCTGCCTTTAAAACCGATGAAGAGGATTATCACTTAGCCTCCGATTTGACGGGTCAAGCCATTCATTTATCCGCAAGTCTTCAAGCCGACATCGTTAAACAAAAACTGCCTACTACAAATAAAGGATATACGGCTGTAAACTTTGGGAAAACCCACGATAAGGTGTATTCCGAATTGACTTCTGACCACCCGATCGATTTAACCCGTTACCAGGTTGTTAATTCCTTTATGGGACGAGCTGGGTTAATTAATTCTGGTGGAGGATCTTCAGAGAGGGATTTAAATGAAGCTGTGAAAACCGCTGTTATTAACAAGCGAGCGGGAGGCATGGGTTTAATCATGGGAAGAAAAGCATTTCAACGACCGATGAAAGAAGGGTCTGACATTATTCGTGCGGTTCAGGAAGTCTATGCAGATGAGTCAATTACTTTAGCCTAAATTACTTAGCCACACTCCTTATTCCTTTGATCGATGATTTGCGAAGATTTATCGGACACTTTTCCTGTTATATCAGCCAATATGAATATTCACTCGAAAATCACACAATCAGAAGCAGGGTCAGCTCCCACTAATCAGAGCTGACCTTATTCTTTTAACTGCCTCGATAGACTTGATAACCCCATGGCGATATGAGCAACGGAACGTGATAATGCTCATCCGTATCTTCCACACCAAATCGCACCGATACCTTATTTAAAAACATTGGATCGGGCAGATCTAGTTCTTTTGCTCGGAAATAATCTCCGATATAAAACAACAACTCATATTCTCCCGCCTTCAAGGCCTCTGATGTAAGAAGAGGTTCATCAAGACGACCATCGTCATTTGTTTTTGTTTTGTTTATAAATGTTTTTGATAAACCCTCAAACGAGTATAACTCGATCAACACGGCTGAAGCTGGCTGACCGTGAGTTAAATCTAATATGTGTGTCGTTAATCCCATCACTTTTCATCCTTCCTATTTTATTCGTATGTAAATATGAAAGGAGAAATCAAACTATTACTGATTTCCCCCACTTTATTCATTTACCGACTAGCTTTCCCCGAAGCAGCCACCTCTTCATTGTTCTGCAAATCCTTTTTTGAAACAGAAAATTGCTGAAATCCGAATGGTGGACGTGGCTCCGTATAAACTTTGCCTTCAGAATTCGGAATGTCATCCACCACGGTCTCCCACGTATGGTTTTGAGATTGGAATGTCACTTCTCCTAATTGCGGGAATCTTTTCAATATGCGACAGCCAATAAGGTAGATTAAATTTTGGATCGAAGGAGTATCCAGTTCATGAAAAACAGAGCTTGCAATATCTTTAACCTGCTCTGCTGCAACATAGGATTGCGGATTATTTCCATAAGCATCTTCTTCCTCTTCATATTCCCAGTCAATGTTTAAGTGAATAAACAACGGACGATTACTATCATAAGGAAGTGTCGTGTATTCATCACGAACAAACCCTGTGAACGAGTTACCCTTCACTTTAATTAATTGGAGGTCTACTATTTTACTGCTTTGTGTAATAACCTCATTCCTCTGTTCCATTCTTTTCATTTCAATAGAAGCTTGAGAACGTTCCCCTCTTGAACTATTAAAGACAAGATCACTTTCCATCGCTTCACTATTATCATTCGAATGAGTCGTTGCATGAAATGGAATTTCTTCACCAATAAGTTTCACAGATTCGATTTGGGCGTATTTATTTAAAAAGGCTTCCCCCACATATTTTATAAACCCTTCAATGGTGGATCCTTCATAGCTTCCAAGATGTCTTTGTATGAAATTTTTCATAGAGTCCGTAGCCACGACTAAGCTATTATCTCCTTCTGTGAAAGAGGGAAGAAAGTCCTGTCCCGCGATTTCTACTTTCACATTCAAGCCAAAGACAATATTATTTCGTCCACTGAAATTAGATTCTGGAATTTGCTTCACACCCTCAAGTGGTTTTAAATACGTTCGATAAGCAAAAACATCACCTTTGCCATAGGACATCGTTCTTTCTGATTGATTTGTCTTCATAGAAAATCCTCTCCCTTTTTCATTAGTAATCTTTTCCTGTAAACGCAATAGAGCTATCTCGTAGATCTCATGTAAGGCTTGTTCAAATTCTTCATCTATTGAATGGTTCACCCTCTGTTTGATTGCTGAATAAATGTCTTCTTTCGATTTCCCACGAACGGCAACAATAAATGGAAAGCCAAATCTATTTGTATACTTTTTATTAAGATCCAAAAAGTTCTTATATTCTTCTGCGGACAATTGATTTAAACCAGCACTTTTTTGCTCTTTCTGAGATGTAGTACTCATGGCAACTCGTGATCCTAAATCAGGATGGGATTTAATTAATGCTAATTTTTCTTCATAAGTGGCCACCTCGACAACATGTACCATTTGCCTATGAAGGGATTTTAGGTTTGCGAAAGGTCTAGTTCTTGCCGTCCTTACCGCTACCCATGCTGAATGTTCAAATATGTCTTTAAGAATATCTACAAATTCCGACGTATCGACTTTATTTAATTGATCCATCTCTACCATAAAATCAACTCCTTTTACTAGTGGGAATTTTCAGTCATTAGTAAGTATAAAAATGGACAACCGACTCACTTTTAAGCAGCTGTCTTTTTCCGACTAACCTGTCCTGATTCTTTATTGTTTTTAAAGTTAAATAAGAGGTTTAACAGTACGGCTACTATGCTTCCCGTGATAATACCGTCACCTACAATAATTCCTACCGATTGAGGCAGCTTTGCGAAAAGTTCTGGTACCACCGTAGCCCCAAGTCCTAAGGAAATAGAACAAGCGATCACTAATAAATTATTTTGATCATTAAAGTCTACTTCGCTTAACATTTTTACTCCTGATGAAACGACCATCCCAAACAAAACAACCGTTGCACCACCTAAGACAGCTGTTGGAATAACAGTTGCTAAAGCAGCAATTTTAGGGATTAGCCCCAGTGTCACTAAGATTCCACCTGCAGCTACTACTACTTTTCTAGTTTTCACTTCAGACAGTTGGACAAGACCTACGTTTTGAGCAAATGTATTATACGGAAAAAGCGTTAAAGATGCCGCCTATTGTGATAGCTATTCCTTCCGCACGGTAGCCTCGAGTAAGATCCTTTTCGGTAATCTCCTCATCACAAATTTTTCCTAAGGCTAAAAACACACCCGTAGACTCGACAATAATAACCGTCCCTACAATCAACATTGTTAAGATTGGTCCTAACTCAAAGGTAGGAACCCCAAAGTAAAAGGCTTGCGGAAAATGAAACCATGAGGCTTCAAGAACTTCAGTGAAATCTACCATTCCCATAAATGAGGCAACAACTGTCCCAACGACTAATCCAACAAGCACGGATAACGCCCTAACAAATCCTTTAAAAACTCGATTGATTAATAGAATTAAAGCTAATACACCAAACGAAAGAGCAAGGTTTTCAATGCTTCCAAAATCCGCACTTCCTTCGCCTCCCCCCATATTCCTAATTCCTGTAGGGATTAACGAGAGACCAATGAGCGTAACCACAGACCCTGTCACAACAGGTGGAAACAATTTGACCAACTTGCCAAAGAATCTCGCGAAAACTAAGATGAATAGACCAGCAACAATAATCGCTCCGTAAATAGCTGTTACTCCATATTGAGTACCTATGGCAATCATTGGAGTGACAGCAACAAACGAAGCACCTAAAACAGCAGGCAAGCCAATACCAAAGTATTTATTTTTCCAAGCTTGCAGTAAGGTAGCGACCCCGCATGTTAACAAATCAATAGCCACTAAGTATGAAAGTTGTTCAGGCGTTAGATTTAATGCTCTACCTACAATTAAAGGGACTAATATGGCTCCAGCATACATGGCCAATACATGTTGTAAGCCTAAGGAAAATACCTTAAACCCTTTTTCTTCACCTTTTTCCTGCATTACCAATCACCCTCTCTTAAGTATCCACCAATCATTATGTCAGGTTTCTTAACATGATATCTGATCATCGATTAATTGTCATCATACACTTTATACAAATTCAAGTGAATAATCTATGTATAATGTACAAAAGGATATCTTAATAAAGGGGTCCATCTATTTTTGTGTTATTTTTCATCACATGAATAAGAACTTGACCATAAGCCAAGTTCTTATTCATGTACAAGACGTCCTACAAATTAAGTAAAGTTTTAACCCGTAAAGCAAGCCGCAGACGAATAGTTGTATCAGGATCTTTCAAACTAGCTCCCAATAATTCCTCGCATTTCTCCAGTCGATAAATTACAGTATTTCGATGCACATACATTTTCTTAGCCGTATATGAGATTTGACAGTGCGTTTCTAAATAAACAGATAATGTATGCAAAAATTTCTGTTCTTCTTTGCCGTCTGCTGTCGATAAATCTTGTAAAGCATGATAATAAAACTCTGTTAGATCCTCTGTAGGGACAATGCTTAAGATTTCCGAAACATCCTTCGTCCGATAGGTTTGAATAAATTGCGTATTCCCAGAAAGTTTCCCGGTACGCAAAGCATTCATGGCTTCTTTAAATGAGTTTCTTACTGCTATAAATTGCTGGCTTATATTCCCCACTCCAAAGGAAATAGTCCGTTGAAATCGATTGTTTATTCGAGTTTGCGCTTGCTCAAGATAGGAGAGAATAGAAGAATCTACCTCCACCCAGGACTCACCAACTTCAACTAGTAAAATACACCTATCCCCTTTAATGAATAAATGCGTCTCACCATCGAAAGTGTAAAACTCACCTTCTAAAAATTCATAAATAGAGTCTGCTTCCATTTGATACTGAGTAAAGCTAACATCTTTTCCATCTTGATCTAGCTTTCCAATGATACAAACATATTTTTGATCATTATATAAATCAAATTCCTTAGCTCGATTTTTGACCTCTTCTTCTGAAGAAAAAGAACCGTCTACAAAATTAATAAAAAACTCATTACGAGCTCGCATATCGTACTGTTTTAGAGCACTTTCTTTCATTAATTCAAAAGAGATCACATTGGTCGCTTGTTCTATCGTTAAAATGTTAGAGCGATTTGAGCTTAGGATATCCCCAGAAACTACAAGGCACCCTCCCTTATTTTTATAGGTTTTAATTGGAAAGATAGTAATCGTATCGCGCTCAGGTAAGCAAGTGAAAGAGGAGTAGGCCGTGCCAGGAAGGAAAAAGTCAAAGCCATCCATATGCATCTCTTCCATTTTTTCTACCCAATCCGGAAATTCTCCACCTGCAGACGTAATCGGTTTAAAGTGATGGTCCAGCAATAACACTTTATGTTCAATCATTGATGACAAATCTTCAAGAAGCTTTCTCACGCCCTTACCCGTGATAATATGATCAGTGAACTTTTGATGGGTTTCTATGGCACTTCTTAATTCAGTGGTTCGCATTTCAAGTATATAACTTAATGTTTGATTCACAACTTCCCCTAAAGAAACTTCGATAGGGATTTCAATAATAGGAAAATCCACGCCATCTGCAAACGCTCGAACAGATTCAGGTACTTCAACTAAAAAACGTTGAGTTTTAATTCCTAACCCTGCACAGCCTTGATCGACCATGTTTTGAATAAGCTCTATTAATAATTGCGGATCATCTTTTAGGTGATAGGCTGTTGTAACTAATAAATCATCTCCATTTAAAAAATGGACAATGTCTGGTGCATCCATCATATTGACATGTTGCACTTCACGATTTATCCCCGATTCGCCCGCAATCACCTTCGCACCTTCTAATACGGGCAATTGCAGAACATCAGATACCTTCATAAAAACTCCTCCAAGCTTGTTATATCATTGAAACGCATTGGTTAATTTGACTAAATATTTTGAATTTAATTATACTTTTTAACTAAGTTAATGTAAACAACTATCATTTGAGATGGATGTGGTTATGTAAGTAGATGCTTAAGATCCTGTAACTTGAAAACTTTAGTAATCTCCCCACTCCACAACGCTGTTTTGAAGAGAGTCTAATCAACACCATGAGGGAAAGCTACTAAAACATCTCTTCACCTTCAATCTTAAAAAAGGAGGGTTATGCTTGAGCATAACCCTCCTTTTTTCCATTTCATTATGTCTTATACAAAAATCAAGTATTCATTAAATTGGTGCAGTTTTCTCCATTGATCTTTAAATACTGCTACATCAACTGCCGCAGTTTTGGCATATCGACACATTCACGTACCCTCCTCAGAAAATACATCAACCTATTATATTACTTCTTCCTTGTTCCTGTTGATTGCACAACGGTTATTGGTAATACAGAAAAATCCTTATTTAACCTGTGCCCCTTACTCATTTATATATTGGAACATTTTGGAAGTTTAGTCTGTTCTTTTCGTTTATGTAAGGCGCTGGCGGTGTGTCAATTGTCAAGAAATCTTCAGTAAGTTCTTCCCATCCATTACTGAAGGGTCATACGTACGAAACGGTTGTCAAGGGCATCGTGGCCGACCGTGAGTTTATGAAATTTGAGCGAAGCGTGATCAAAAATCGGCTAACTCTCTTTCAAGCATTACTTTGATATGTCGAGTTGCAGGAATAGTGGTACACCCCATCTTTTATGGTTTTGGTCACTCTCCCGTACATTTCCAAATAATCAAGCTGTCCAATAATTTCCGACATGACTAGTGAAAATTGCTTATCATAAGTAGTGCCATAATAGCTTTGGGCGATTTCCCTTCCAGTAGAAGCACCTTGGCTCTAACTCTACTAAAGCATTACTAGAAATATGCTGAATAAGAACATCAGCTCCAAATAAAATCATACTCTCTTGGTCCCATAAACCTATTTGATCAGGGGCGTGACCAGGAAAAAGAAGCACACGCAACGATTCAATGGGCGCCTGTTCTATCGGAAAAATTTCAGCTTTAATAAGCTAGGTCACGATTTTTTTCTAAAGACTCATGGGCGAGTCCCATTCCTTTGTTTTTTACTAACGTAACCATTCTGTAAGTTAGTTTAACCTTATAATAAAAATGACTTTACTTTAGTTGTCGAGACTGGTTAATCGCAGAAGTAATTATAATTTATGAGAACGTTCCTCAATACATAATAGCAAAGGCGGGTAAACATGATAGAACCAACAACCTTTAAGTTTTATCCAATATCAGTTCCTACCGATAGTGAATTAAACCTGGTAGGATTTCGATAAAGTGAGGATTAGAGTTTGCGATCTGTTTGTCGATGCTTCGAAATGACATAGAATCGACTAAAAAGAATCTGTGGACGGTGTAGCAAACCGTACGTGAGGTTTTCCCTCATACGGCTTTCCGATGTTCTTCTTTCTTTGGCATTACGGTTACCCTAGTCAGCTAAACGCACTAGTTTATGCTGGATTTGTTTCTCTACTTCGTCCAGGTGACCATGAAGCGTGCGTCGCTGTCTTTTCTTGTTGTTAAACAAGGCTAAACGCTTCAGCGCACGCCCACGGAAAGTGACTCCTTCCCCACCGCCCCTTTCTCCACACAATCAGAAGAAGGGTCAGCTCCCACTAATCAGAACTGACCTTATTTCTTTTAACTGCCTCGATAGACTTGATAACCCCATGGCGATATGAGCAACAAAACGTGATAATACTCATCCGTATCTGCCACGCCAAATCTCACCGATACCTTATTTTTTTAAAAACATTGGATCGGAGAATAATATAATTGTAATTTCGTTTTACTACCAATACAGCTATCAATTATGTACACTAGTAATTGGAAGGCTATAAAAGGAGGCAAGTTTATGATCAAAGGAATTGGACATCTAGCTTTAACCGTTCAAGATATGGAACAGTCCTTAACGTTTTATTGTGACGTGCTTGGTTTTGAAAGGGTTTTCAACATTAAAGATGATCAAAATAACCCGTGGATAGAGTATATCAAAGTAGCCCCTGGACAATTTATTGAACTATTTTACGGCGGACTCCAAAAACCCGCAAACCTCAAGCGTGCCATCGGGTTTAACCATCTTTGTCTTGAAGTACACGATATTCATGAAACAGCCAACCACTTAAGGAACCAAAAAGTAACCATTGATATTGAACCAAAGCAAGGAAAAGACCATAATTATCAATGTTGGGTTAGAGATCCTGACGGAAATAAAATTGAATTTATGCAGCTTGATCCATCATCACCGCAAATGAATTGTTAGGAATCAGTTATTCTAAAAACCTTTTATTCAATGAAAAGTGTTATTTTATTCTTTACGAGGAGTGTTTTATATGAAAAAAGTAGTTGTCACAGGTGGTAGCGGTTTGCTTGGTCACTGGGTTGTAAAAGAGTTTGTTGAACAAGGGTATGAAGTTGTCAACTGTGATGTTAGAAAGCCAGAAGAACCTTTATGTCAAACGGTGATCACAGATTTAAAAAACCTCGGTGAAGTTTATGGTGTTTTACAAGGAGCAGAAGCGGTTATTCATTTGGCTGCTATTCCTCAGGCATATATCTATTCGAATGAACGAACATTTGAAAACAATGTGATGTCTACATACAATATCCTTGAAGCTGCAGCAGGTTTAGGCATAAAGAAAGCTGTTCTTGCCTCAAGTGAATCATCTTATGGAATCTGTTTCGCAAAAAATCCACTTGAACCAAAGTATGTACCTATTGATGAAGATCACCCTCAACTGCCCGAAGATAGCTACGGGTTGTCGAAAGTCGTTAACGAACAAACTGCGGAAGCCATCCATCGTCGATCTGGTATGCAAATCGTTTCCTTCCGACTAGGCAATGTTATCTCACCAGAGATGTACGCAAACTTCCCGTCCTTTGTCCATGACCCGTTGCAAAGAGACCGCATTCTTTGGAGTTATATCGATACAAGAGATGCAGCTACAGCTTGTGTCAAAGCAGTTGAAACTGAGGGACTGGGTGCCGTCGCGCTTAATCTCGCTGCAAACGAAACAAGTATGGATATTAAAAGCCAGGATCTTATGGCAAAACGCTTTCCAAATGTAGAGATCCGAGGGGCAGTTGATGGATACGACACATTATTAACTAGTGAAAAAGCAAAAGAATTACTCGGATGGAACCCTATCCATATGTGGCGTGATTACGTAAACGTATAACAAACAGTGATAGGTGGGAGAGTGAAATGACCCCACTCATCCTGCCTATTTTCTTTACTGTACATCATATAATAAAACGCCAAGAATTTTAAATTCTCACTTCTTTTACAAGGTCTTTGATAGTCTTACCTTTAGAAAGAGGGGCCAGTGTAAGAACACCACCCTCCCCATGTTCAGCCATTTTCTGACAACTTAAACCAGGCTTGCCATTAATCATCATCATGCACGTCGTACACAGGCCGGTGCGGCAAGAATAACGGTAGGCAAGGGTAGGGTCATGATGGTAGTAAATTTCTTCAATAACATCAAGAACAGTCATTCCTGTTTGGATATTTACTTCATAACGACATGTTTGGTTATCCAAGCGGTCAATATTCACAAGAAGCTTATTCATTCTTCCTCACCTTCCATTGGAATCATTCTACAATTAAGTTTCTTATTAGTAATCGACACAACAGCATGCTTCGCTTCTATTAATTGAGCAGGGAAATCAATTGTATAATGTGCACCCCTGCTTTCTTCTCGATGGATAGCTGATTCTATAATAGCTAGAGCTGTCTGCACCATATGAATGGCTTCAATATAATCAATAATTTCTTTTGAATATTGTCCATTCGAACTTGTGATTTTAACATTTTTTAACTTATTTTGAACCGTGATTAATTGGTCTTTTGCCTGCAGAAGACCCTCTGTAGAGCGCACCACCCCAACATATCCCCCCATAATTGTACGAACTTGATCTTTACATTCGTATGAGCGTTCTGATCCGTACCCGCCATCCGAAATATGCATCAAAATATCTTCTGTCTTTTTTGTTTGTAAAGGTATTATCGTTGGTATTAAAGGATTTAATTTTGCTTCTTTCCCTGCTGATCCTCCTGCTCTTGCCCCAAAAACTATACACTCCGATAAAGCATTGTTCCCTAGACGATTGCCCCCATGCAAACCGCCCGTCGTCTCTCCAGCAACGTACAAACCGGGCACCGTGGAAGCAGCATTCGAATCAATCTGTGCTCCACCCATCATAAAGTGAGCAGCCGGAGCTACTTCAGCCTGTTGATTAGCCAAATCAATCCCTCGATCCAAGCACAGTTTATATTCATGAAAAAATTGTTTTTTTACCTCATCTATATTTTCAGAAACATCGATCCAAACCCCACCATGATCAGTTCCAAAACCTGCCTCAACTTCTGAAGCTATTGCGATAGCCAATTTATCTCTAGTAGTGTTTTCCATTGTTTTTGGCTCGTATTTACTCATAAACCTTTCACCTTTACTATTATACAGCTTAGCCATATGGTGAAAACTCATGCAAAGACCAGAAAGAGACCTAGGTTCTATTAAACTAACCGGATAAAATTGAATCTGTTCCATATCAATTAAAGAAGCACCCGCTTCTAAGCATAAAGAGAATCCATCCCCTGTGGCTTGAGCAGGATTACTAGTTATAGGATAAAGTTGCCCCATCCCACCAGTCGCCAGGATAACTGCTTTACTTTGAATCAAATAGGGAAGATTTTCTGTTAAATCTAATACAACAGCCCCTACGATTCTACCTTGGGACTTCACAAGCTCTAAAGTAATGACATCACTCCATGTTTCCAGGTTACTGTAACTCTTCGCTTTTTTCGTTAAAGTTTGTAAAATTCCAAGCCCCGTCTTTCCTTTCTTTGAACTAATCGACCTAGGAATCGTATGGCCCGAAGTACTGGATACTAAAATATCGTTTTGTTCGTTTCTATCAAGTTTTAATCCCCAATGAAGGAGGTCTTCCATTCGAGCTGAAATCTCATTGGCAAGTACACCTGTAAGCGCCCGGTTACTCAATCCTCGTCCACTTTCGTGAATATCCTGTCTATAGGCATATTCACTATCTTCCGAATCAGACCAATGCCCTAAACTTGCCATTTGAACAGCACCGACTGTAGAACCACTTTTTCCAACACCCCCTTTATCTATAACTAATATACTTTGATTGGATGCTGCTGCATAAACGCTAGATGCCAATCCAGCTGCCCCCGATCCTATAACAAGAATATCTGTTTTAATCACATCCAAATTCAACACCCCTTACGAACTCTATTATTCACTAGCCCCTTTAAATTACACATATAGAAAAGCCTAATCCCCTACATTATGGGCGTTAGGCTCCTATCATCCAAAATAACCCCCATCTACTTTGATACGTCGCAGGAATAGTGATACACCCCATCTTTAATGGTTTTGGTCACTCTCCCGTACATTTCCAAATAATCAAGCTGTCCAATAATCTCCGACATGACTAGTGAAAATTGCTTATCATAAGTAGAGCCATAATAGCTTTGGGCGATTTCCCTGCCAGTAGAAACACCTTTCTGGATAAGAGATATGATTTTATCCCCTTTCTGATTTATACGTTCCAACCGTTTTTTAATAAGTACTTGAGGATCCTGAATCACCGCTCCATGTCCAGAATAAATGAGTTGGACAGGTAAGGAAGCAATAGACTTAAGAGATTCAACACTTTGATGAAGTGTTGGCAACCGTCCTCCTTTTTCATCAGGCTCTACTAAAGCATTACTAGAAATATGCTGAATAAGAACATCAGCTCCAAATAAAATCATACTTTCTTGGTCCCATAAACCTATTTGATCAGGGGCGTGACCAGGAAAATGAAGCACACGCAACGAATCAAGGGGCGCCTGTTCTATCGGAAAAATTTCAGCTTTAATAGCTAGGTCACGATTTTTTTCTAAAGACTTCGTCAAATAATCAACCTGCTGTTTGCCTTTTTCACCACAATCAAATTTTCTGTATAATTCATCAAAAAAATTGATGCGATGGTGTAGGAATTGATCTTCTCTTTTTAATCGTGGAATGGCTTTTTCATGAGCGTATACAGGGATATTATAGTGATCAATGATTTGGTTTACTAGCCCACAATGATCAATATGATGGTGACTTAGAATAATCCCCGATAGGTCACTCAGTGAGAAATTATTATTTTTTAACGTTTGCTGGAAAACTTCCCAGTATGTATCACCCGTCCAACCAGCATCAAATAATAGGAGTTGATTATCAATGGAGAGAAGATAGAAATTTACCGTTTTTAATTCACTATCGGTAGGAACTGATATTGGATAAAACTTAAAGGTTGTTGGTTCTATCATGTTTACCCGCCTTTGCTATTATGTATTGAGGAACGTTCTCATAAATTATAATTTCTTCTGCCATTAACCGGTCTCGACAATTAAAGTAAAGTCATTTTTATTATAAGCTTAAACTAACTTACAGAATGGTTAGGTTAGTAAAAAACAAAGGAATGGGACCGCCCGTGCCATATAGTGAGCACGTAACCACTTTAAGTTGACCATTCTTACTTCCATCTTGACATAACTCTGATCGCTTTCAACCTTTTATTTTATATGCAATTTCGGAATGGATACTGAAATTTTCGTTCATATGCTCTAGCACAAAGAAGAATACCTGTGTTCGCCAGCCTCGCCATCTTTTGACCGACTTAGATAAGTTGTTTAATAAGGTGAGTCGAACTTCATAAATATGAGAGATTCGTATTTAATAAAATTTAAATGAAGGAAGCGATAAAAAATTTAAAAGAAGCTGATCACCTATTAAGGAGATCAGCTTCTTTCGTTATTAAAACACATAAAAGTCATCATTAAATTATTCTCCGTCTAGCAAACCATTCTCTTCTAAATACGTTTGGGCAACGTCATCTACAGATCTTTCTTCTACGTCTACTTGATAATTCAATTCACGCATAGTTTCACTATCTAATTGCTCAGCGATAGGTTTTAATATTTCTTCAACTTCTGGGTGATTTTCATATGTTTCGTTCGTCATCGCAATTGCAGCGTTATAAGATGGGAAAAAGCTTTCTGTATCTTCTAGGTTAACGAGCTCATACTCGCGAATTCTACTATCCGTAGCAAATCCCATCGCTACATCTACTTCTTCATTATTTAGAGCTTCATATTGAAGACCATAATTCATTTCAGAAATATTGGCATCACCAAACTCAAAACCATATGTTTCTTCAACACCTGGAAGTCCATCGTCACGATTAGCAAATTCAGCATCTGTTCCAAAACGAAGTTCATCTGGATTATTGTTTACATATTCAGCCAAGTCACCAATACTTTCGATCGCTAGTTCATCAGCTTTTTCCTGAGTCATAACAATTGTATAAGCATTATTAACCTCAGACAAATTGGTCCAATAAATATCATTTCGTTCCATATCTAATTCTTTTACAGTATCATATGCTTCTTGTTTATCCGCAATTGGATCCTCACCCATGTATGTCACAAGACCTGTACCTGTATAGTCCCAAGTCAAGTCTACCTGTTTGTTCTCAAGGGCTTGGCGCAAAGCCGAACTTCCTAAGTTGCTTTTCTCTTCAACAGAATATCCATTATCTTCTAGCTTTAGAATAGCCATTTTTGCTAATATGAATTGCTCTGTAAAGTTTTTTGCACCAACAGTTATATTTTTATCTTCACCGTCTCCACCACTCGAACAAGCAGCTAGTGCTCCTATTGATAAAATAAATATTGTGGCTAACATTAAAATTTTCTTCATACTTAAATTCCTCCTTAAATTATGTGGATTCGATGGCTGCTTTACGTGCCAATCGAATACCTTTAGGTACTAATAAATATTGAATTCCGCGAAATCCGAAATCTACCAAAACAGCTAATAACGTGACAGGTATAGCTCCCGAAATCAATGTTTGATTATCGAACAATTGAATCCCTGTAAAGATCCATACACCTAAACCGCCACCACCAATCAAATAAGCAAGTGCAGCTGTACCAATGTTCAAGACAACAGCAGTCCGAATTCCCGCCAATATTGAAGCAGAAGCACTCGGCAGCTCAATTCTAAATAACACTTGTAAAGGCGTTAGCCCCATACCCTTTGCCGCATCCTTCATCTCTGGTCTTACTGAATCAAGACCAGCAATCGTGTTCTGCAGTATCGGTAGGAGAGAGTAAATGTATAGTGCGACAATCGCCGCTTTCAATCCAATTCCTAAGAATCCCATCGCAAGAGCTAGAACAGCAAGACTTGGTATCGTTTGTCCCAAGTTTGCGATGTTAACAATCAACCACTCTGATCTCCGAAAACGGGGACGGGTTACCAATATTCCCAAGGGAACCGATGTCAGTATCGCCAACCCAGCGGATATGGAAACCAAGTGCAAATGCTGTGTTAGAAGCTCTTTAAATTTTGTTGGTTCAGCGAATATTTTTCCGAACATACCTCCACTGATAGCCCACCAAAAAAAGGAAATGACAAGGACCCAAAGGATGATACGGATGATATAAGCTATCAGTTTTTTTGAGTTCATCTCTACCTTCCTTCCTTTATGCACCTTTCACTTCTTGATGAAGAAACTTTTCGATTAAATCAAACGTTAAACTCCCTTGTGCCTCCCCTGCATCATTAATAATGACTAATTGATCTGCCTCTTGATTTAATATCATGGAAATAGCCACTCGAAGTGACGTATGAATCGAAATTTCCTTCGTATCAAGAATGGTTTCTTCTTTATTTTTCAAACCGAACGTATCAACTAGATTCTGCACCGTATATAAGGACATGCTGCGGAGTACACGGTCTTTCCCTACAAAATCTGATACAAATTCATTTTTTGGTTGAATCAACATATCAGTTGGACGATCATATTGCATAATACTACCGTCACGAAGCAAAGCTATTTTATCCCCCATACGGACGGCTTCATCAATATCGTGACTAACAAATAGAATCGTCTTTTTCACTTCTTTTTGAATCGCTAAAAATTCATCTTGCACCTTTTCACGAATGATCGGATCAAGTGCCCCGAACGGCTCATCCATAAGCATGACAGGAGGGTCTGAAGCCATGGCACGTGCCACTCCGATACGCTGTTGTTGTCCACCCGATAACTCGTGAGGGAACCGTTTACGGTAATCATCAGGGTTCATGCCAAGAAGATCCATCAAGTAATTAAAACGATCTCGTTTCTTCTTCCGATCCCATCCCAGTAAATCAGGAACAATCATGGTGTTGTCTTCGATGGTCATATTAGGAAATAACCCATTGCTTTGAATAACATATCCTGTATTTCTACGCATTTTAATTTTATCCATCTGTTTCACATTTTGACCCTGGATAGATATCTCGCCATCTGAAATAGATTCAAGTTGGTTCACCATCCGAAGAAGCGTTGTTTTCCCACACCCCGATGGACCAAGAAGAATGACGAATTCTCCTTCTTCTACTGTCATCGATATATCATCAATCGCTTTGACGTTACCGTTGTATAATTTGGATACATTTTTGAAATCTATCAAAAGGCACACCTTCTTTCGTCTATTTTATTCCTTTCGGGGTAATACGGCTTTGAATGTATTTAAGAATGAAATCGGCAATCAATGCCAATATTGAAACAAACACGGCACCAGCTAATACCATATTGTTATTTCCCCGACTTATCCCTGAATTGATCAAAACACCGAGACCACCAGAACCGATAAATGCGGCAATCGCGCCAATTCCAATATTGAGTACTGTCGCTGTACGGACACCCGCCATAATCAATGGCAACGCATTAGGAATTTCCACTTTCACCAAACGCTGAAAGGTGTTCATGCCTATCCCTTTCGCTGCATCTCTTATATTAGGATCAACATTCTGAATGGCTGTGTACGTATTTCGAATAATGGGCAATTGCGAATAAAGGACTAAGGCTATTAATGCGGGTAAAAAGCCAATCCCTTGCCCGATGGTTGAAAGAATAGGAATCATAATACCGAATAACGCGATACTTGGAATAGTAATTATGATGGAAGCTACTTGTAGAACGGTTTCAGCAAGGTAATCATTCGTCGTCAAATAAATACCCAGTGGGACACCGATTAATATCGCTATGGCAATGGCGACTCCTACAAGTTGGAGATGTTCTATTGAATAGGAAAAGATGTTATTCCAATCATTTTGAACGTAATTTATAAAATCAACCATACTTGCACCTCCCTAGCAGTACTATTTACTTCTTATTTTTGCAGACGATTTCAATACTACTTGTCAATAACCACATACACAAATTACAGTCTGTACAGTATGAGTTGTTATTTGTCAGAAAATGCGAGATATTCTGGAATAACTGCGGTTTTTGTCGATTTTTGTTATCTACCCTTCTAGAAAGTTATCGCCTTTCCAACTTGAAGAGGTAAATAACATAATGAATGCGTTTAAAACATTCATTAAATGGGGTACCTTCACGGTGAAAACTTTTCCTTATCCTTTGCCGCGCAAATAAAAATGAAGGGCACTACCGAACTGAGATAGAAATTCATATCCCTGCTCGATAGCAATCTACATTCAGGTATAATACCTTTTATTAATCTTCTTCAGGGAAAATAGTCCCTTTATTCATAATTCCATTTGGATCAAAAGCTTTTTTCAAAGTTTCCAAGATATAATAGGAAGATCCATATTCTTCTTTAATCCATGGTGTTCTGTGCTTCCCAACTCCATGGTGGTGAACCATGGATCCTCCTGCCTTAATCGTTTCTTCTACGATGATCTTGTTGATTGGATAATGATATTTCGTAATTTCTTCTTCAGGCTTTATATCTACTAGATCATAGTAATACACAAAATACATATTGGTCCCATTCATATAGCTGTGAGAAGAGTGGCCTCCAAGCATCGTAATATGGGGAATCTCTTTACGAATTCGGTTGATGCAATTTTCATAAATATTATGGATCACTCCCCACGAACCTGATACTTCTGTTGTGAAGCCAATGTTGTTAGTCTCTTTAATTTCCTTTCTTTCCTCGCTAACTTTAGAAGGATCCCAATTCAAGTTTTCAAACCATTGTTGGATCATTCGACTCTCTACGCGTTCACTTTCGCTGTATTGAGCTACGATATCTTCAATCGCTTGTCCTGTAGCCTGTGCTATAGGTTTTGGACCTTCTGCCATGAAAATCAGTACACATTTCCCTTTTGAAAAATCAAAGTGATCAGCTCCGTCTTCAGGATCGTAAAGGCGTGCAACCGATGGACGGTACCCTTGCACCATGACCTCACGAAGAATTTCAAATCCCGTTTTCATATCTTCTAGGAGATATCCATAAAATTGGTTATTCTCCGGCTTATATTGAAATACTTTAACTGTTACTTCTGTAATGTAGCAGAGAGCTCCCTCGTTTCCGATTATCACGTGGCGGATATCCGGTCCTGCTGCTCGTCTCGGAATATTTTTGATTTTCGTGATTTCACCATTAGGAAAAACAGCCTCGACCCCAACAAGCATATCTTCAATACCCCCATATAAAGTGGAGAGTTGACCAATGCTTCGTGTCGCAACAAGTCCACCCATTTGTGCAAGCGGCTTAGATTGCGGCGAGTGTCCTGTCGTTAATCCCTTGGCGCGTAATTGATCTTCCAAGTCCTCCAAAGGGACGCCGCATTTTACAGTGGCAAACATGTTGTATGAATCGATGCTCACGATGTCATTCATAGCCGAACCATCAATGACTAAAGAGTTTTCAACCGCCGTCTCAAGTCCACCTTCTGTAGCGGAACCACCAGTCTTCGGCACAGCATTAATATTGTTTTCATTCATGTATTGAAGAATTGCAGATACTTCTTCTGCACTTTTCACCTTCACGACCGCTGCAGGAAACGGTTGAGTGTAAACACCATGAATCGTTTCATATTTTCTGAAACGATCCACACTGTTCTCTTTTAACACTTCCTCCTCTGTAATGATTTGCTCTTCTGGTAAAATCGCTTTTATATCGATAACGATTTGTTCTTTTGTTAATCCCATTTACAAAACTCCTTTGATAATGAATTAATTTTATGAGTGACTGGCTTTTACAAAGATCACTCATGAAAAAGGTTATACGCTTTTTTCAAAATCCCATCGGTATACGCCGTAATGTGTTGGTAGACTTCTCGATTCATACGATTGTAGAAAGCATGGTTATCTTCTTCAGGAACAAAGGTGTCACTCACCTTAACCATCTGTTCGGTCGCTTCTTCATAATTAGAATAAGCACCAAGGGCAACTGCAACACTTATCGCTGAACCCAAACTCGCTGATCCATTAACAACGTTTCGTGTCGCCGGAAGGCCAAAGACATTGGCAAAGATTTGCATCATTAAATCGCCATTTGAACCTCCACCTGTAATCACAATGTTTTCTAACTCCGTATCCATCTCTTCACACATTGCATCCACATTCGTCTTCATCGTCAAGGCAATAGCCTCCAATATAGAATGGTACATATGAGCCCTTGTATGACGCCCATCAAAACCGATCATCATACCTTTTTTAAATGGCTTATCTCCTGGAGAAAGCCAATCAAGCACCGTCATCAACCCATCGCTCCCAGCTGGAACGGATTTCACTGCTTCTCGATTCAAGAATTCTTCAGGGGATATGTTGAGTTCTTCCGCTTTTGTCACTAATTCGTCACCAAAAAGCTCCTTAAACCAACTCACAGTCCACATCCCGCGTCGTATTCCATTACTTTCGTAGAGATATTCATTTGGAATAGCAGCGAAATTCGTCCAAAAGTGTGTCGTATTCTTTGGATTATCTTGGCCATGTATCATTCCAGCGATATACGTACCTAAAGAAATGAGCGCAGTATTCTCAGATAACATGCCAGCTCCTAACGCCTCAACCGCCTTGTCGTTAGCCGTTGCAATGACTGGAATGTCTTCAGGAATACCTGTTGCCTCTGCCGCCTCTTTCGTCACATGTCCTAAAGTCGTTCCTGGATACTGAAGTGCGAACAGCATGTCACGGGGAATGTTGTATTGATCGAAGGCCTCGCCGTCATCCATCCAATCCCATGTATCCGTATCGATTGGCCACATTCCCTGATAATTAGCAGCCGTATCGATAAACTGGCCAGTTAGTCGACGCGTGATATAACCAGAGGAGGTCGTCACACGGGCTACTTCAGAATGTATATGTTCATAAGGCTTTGATACCCGCTCATCCATCCAGCTCATAGCCGGCGATGCTAGCGTGCCATCCCCCTTGAGCAAGCATCGGCAAAACCGAATCGTACAAAGTCCGAGCCCGATGATGTCTTCTTTTTTACCAGGAAAATGCGCCATTGCCTCTTGAGTTGCTGTAACAAGTGAGTCCCACAAATCATCGTCCGGATGTTCAACAATGCCTGGAGCAGGTAAGTTCATAGGTTGTAACGTTTGTTTACCCTCGCTTACAATGTTTCCTTTCAAATCATAGATGAACACTTTTGAGCTTTGTGATCCTCCGTCTACTCCGATAATATATTTTCCACTCATTTCGATATCACATTCCCTTTACCATAGTAATTCTAGTCAGGCTTTATCGAACGAGATAACCTCCGTCAACCGCCAGTATGTGGCCGTTCACATAGTTGGATGCCTTACTAGACAGGAACACCGTTGCCCCCATTAAGTCGACAGGCTCTCCCCACCGATCAGCAGGTGTATGGTCTAATACTTTTCCGTTTGCTTTCGGATTATTTCTCGTTTCTTGTGTAAGGTCCGTTGCATAATACCCAGGAGCTATTCCATTCACTTGAATATTATACTGTGCGAGTTCATCACAATAAGCTTTCGTCAATCCAGCCAGACCATGCTTGCTAGCCGCATAAGCTGGGGAACCCTGTCCTCCATGAAAGGAAAACATGGAACAAACGTTAATTATCTTCCCGCGACGCTTAGGAATCATTTCTTTCGCCGCCTCATGGCTAAGTTCGAAAGCAGCTGTCAAGTTTACTTGCATCATTGGATCCCATTTTTCCCTACCGAAATCCTTAAAAGCAGCTACTTTATTAAGTCCCGCACTGTTTACGACTATGTCGATTGCACCCATCGACTCCACGCACTGATCGACAACTCGCTTTGCTGCTCCATCCTCAGTTATATCCACCTGCATGAATTTCATTTGAACGCCTTCATTTTCAATTAATTCCCTCGTCGTTCCATCATCCTCCGTGAGACTCGGGATGAACAAGTTCGCCCCTGCTTTCGCTAAAGCAAGTGAGAATGCCTGACCAAGTCCAGAATTCCCACCAGTAACAATGGCTGTTTGTCCTTCTAAGGAAAAGAAATCCATCGTAAAATCAGTCATATTCATATCTGCTTTCACTCCCTTCCGTATAATTAGCATAAAAAAAGAGAAAAGCATACTTCCCCCAGGGGAAGTTACTTTTCTCTCGGCTCTAGTAACTTTAACTGTTACTAAGTATATGGTTATCTATTGATACTGTCAAATGCTCCCCCACAATATTCTTCTTTTTTCGACACTAGTTAGGCGTGTAAGTTCACTTTCCATCGCTAGCTGTTTTAATAAACTTATCACCTCAACACGGGAAAATATCAACATTAACAATTAACAGTGCTATTTTATAAAACCCGTATATCTTTTATCACACTCGAAACTACTATATAATAGGGTTTGTTAAGTATTGTTGATTCTTTGTAATAAGATAAGAATTTTCTTATTGTGAAGGTCTCGAAATTAATAGATATATTTCCCGAAATTGGGTGGTTGATTGGACGGAAATCTTTTCTCGCTTCCCCTGATTCCCTTTCTCTGATTCGAACGATGGAACCTTGATTCTTTTCCTATGATAACACCTCGTTTGTTGAATAAACTTCGCTTCTCAAATCGGGAATATCAACATTAACGTTTAACTTAACCATTTAATAAAACAGTGATGTCAAAAGATAAGGAGATTATCATGAGAGAAAACAACGTAGAACTAGCACTGGAAGAAAATCCGATTATTGCTGCAGTGAAAGATAAAAACGGACTAAAAGAAGCTATCCAAACAGACTGCAATACCATTTTCATTTTAAATAGTGATATTATCAATGTCGGCGAAATCGTAGATCAAGTTAAGGCTCATAATAAACTAGCCTTTGTCCATATAGACCTATTAGAGGGCACATCAAACAAGGAAGTTGCCCTTCAATTTTTAAAAGAAAGCACGAAAGCAGATGGGATTATAAGTACTAAAGCTCAAATGGTTCATGCTGCTAGGAATTACGGTTTCTACACCGTCCACAGATTCTTTTTAGTCGATTCTATGTCATTTCGAAGCATCGACAAACAGATCGCAAACTCTAATCCTCACTTTATCGAAATCCTACCAGGTGGAATGTCAAAAGCTATTGGCTGGGTAAAAGATAAAATCAACACCCCGATTATCGCAAGCGGACTCGTTTGTGAAAAAGATGACGTTGTGACCGCATTACAAGCTGGTGCTGTAGCTATCTCATCTACAAATAGCGATGTATGGTATATGTAGAGTTTTTCAGGTGAGATTTTTCGCGATTAGTCCTCCTTCCTCTTACCATTCTATTTTCGATCTTCTATTTCAATATTAAGAGAAGGCCCTTCAGATAAGTTGTTCTGACACTGTGGAAATACCGTGAAATAACTGTCTAATTATCAACTAAAATACAGTATATTTAACACAATAAATAACAGTATAAATAGCAAACAAGAACGCTTGGATATTGAATCCAAGCGTTCTGTTTTTCAATCTCAGGAATGACATCTTTTCATTATTAATTTACTTTGGAATTGCCACAGCATTTATATCTCGACTCATGTAAAAAAGTCTATCTTTCACTAGTATATTCAAACGAAAGATAGACTTTTTCTCATATTTTAATAAGTTCCCTTATATATATAGTCTACCGAGTGCAAACCCCATATAGGCTAATAATAGACCACCCCCATAACTCACAACATTATAAATGATAAAAATATTCCACTTGTTATCTACATGCAGTTGAATTCCTTCCAACTTAAAAGTAGAAAAGGTTGTAAAAGATCCCATCAACCCTACTCCTAACCATAAATAAATCGACTCTGCTACTTCCACTCCGACCATCATACCTAACATGAAAGAACCAACTATATTTACAATAAGTGTTGCCACAGGTAATTTGAAAGAATACTTTTTGTTAACGTATTGGCTGATTGCAAAACGACCAATTGCTCCTAGAAAGCCACCGCAACCAACTAATAAAATATGAAAGAGAGTCAGCTTCATGCCGTTTGTCCCCCTTTCCCTAAAGAAAATCCTAGATTAGATAAAAGTAACCCACCACTAATACTTAGAAAGATATAGAGAATTCCTAAAAAGAGGCTTCCTCTTTCAAATAACACGATAGTTTCTACACTGAGTGTGGAAAAGGTTGTGAATGAACCGACAAACCCTGTACCTAGTGCAGCTTTCCACTTAGCTGAAATTGAATATTTATGTACTAGCTTAAATGTGAACCATGCCAACAAAAAACTTCCCAATAAATTGACCGAAAGCGTAGAGAAAGGAAAATACACATCAGCATCAAATAAAAATAATCCAATAATATATCTCAATGAAGCCCCAAAGAAGCCCGCTATTCCTACCCATATATAAACCATCGTCAATCCCCCTTGCCTGATAACATCTATTTTAGCATGGCTCATATTTTCCTCACCAAAAAACATTATATATTAAACGGTAGGTAACAGTTATGCACGCACACAAATCGGATGTGACCGCTTGAAAGAGTTGACACAGTTTTTGCTTATTAAAACACAACACTTTTTTCCAGTTAAGGACTGCCCTTATATTGTTACTCTTATCAATATCGATGCTCACGAAAAGTGTATACATGCGAATAGTTATGCACATTGACGAAGTTGTGCTTGTTGCGCTAACTTAGCAGGATTGTTGAAGACTCGATTCCGAGATGATTGTGTGGAGAAAGGGGCGGTGGGGAAGGAGTCGCTTGCCGTATGTTTCTATCGAAATCGTGCTGTTCTTCCGCCCCTGTTAAAGCATGAAATATCTGATATAACGCCAATTGAAGCCTGATGCAGACCAGAGAATATGGCCATCACACAGATCTATTGAGTCATTAGATAAGTTGTTGAAAATCGGGTGTGATAGCGTGTTTATATGAAGGGTAGGAGATTACCTGTGGTGTATGCCTACCCATCCCCCATGCTCCGATGAAAAGCAACGGAACCACGATTCTTTTATTGAATAATCCGAAGCTTTAAGCGATATGCAAGAAGGCACCTTCCAGCACAATTCTCAATCGTAAGGAATGCTTTTCACTTGAAGCACCACATCTGATGCTTCCGTTCTCCTCACGAAAGCAAGAAGGTCCGGGAAATTGCGAGACTCCAGTGGGATGAACATGATTGGTGAGATCCCGCAAGGCGTAGCCTGAGGAAGCTCACCTCATGCCCACGGAAAGCGAGTGATTTCCCGGACCTTCTAACGCCATCCTTTGTAACGGAAACCACCGTATAAATCAGGACAATGATTAACAAATGTTTTGTTATTAGAGGCTGCAATTCACTATAAAATGGTGATAATAATTTCCAGTAAAGTGTGTCAGTTATTTTAGCAGAAACTGTTTCATTTTAAATGACGGTCACATCGGATCAAGAATGATAGTAATAGACTAATAGGAAATAGGGAATGATGTTTATGTAGGACTCAAAAAAACACTATATTAATGAAGAGAAAGGTGAAATATATGAATAAAGAAAAGGCGTGGGTAAATTTGCGTGATAGTTTTTGGTTTCTTCCCGTAATCTATAGTGGAGTAGCCATACTTTTCGTTGCATTGGTTACAGTGTTGGACTTATTGGTGACTCCCTTAATTAAGGACAGTGTTCCCGCCATTTTTTTAATGGGCTCAAGTGCAGCTCAAGCAATGTATGGAGCATTAATAACATCAATATTAACTATGACAACCATTAGTTTTTCAACGATAATGGTTGTGTTGACAACCTACACAACTCAGTTTTCTCCGCGGACGTTGCAAGATTTTATGAAAAGCAGAGTTACACAGCACGTATTAGGAGTATACTCTTTTGGATTTATTTTCGTATTAATAACGCTGCTTCTCTTAGGCGAAGAAAAAGATAAGGCATTGCTTAGCCCATTTATAACCGCAATCGTCGCAATTATTTGCTTAGGTTTTTTTATATTATTTATTCATCACTCTTCACGGTTCGTCCAAGTGAATAACTTAATTGGACAAATTCGCACTAGTACCTCCAAAGTCATTCACAAAACATACCGAGAAAAAGACTATATTGAAAGAATTGACTGGGATAAGGAGGAAATTAAAAGCAGAAAAAGTAGCACGAGACATGCTATTTATGCGTCACGTTCAGGATATGCCCAAGGTCTTACTGTTCAACCGTTAATCAATTGGGCAAAAGAAAAAGAGGTTTTACTAGAGGCTAATTTTTACATCGGTTCTTATATACAAAAAGGAATGCCAGTTTTCTACTACTGGGCAGATGGTAACAAAGAATTTGATGAAGAATGGGGAGAGAATTTTTTACTACTTGGAAATGAACGTACAGATCTGCAGGATATCGAGTTTTCCCTCCAAAAATTAGTAGAAATTTCAGTGAAGGCTATTTCACCAAGCACCAATGATCCTCACACAGCAATCAACTGTATTAATAGAATCGGATCATTATTAGCAGAGTTAGGTGAAGTTTATGAACCTATCCGTTATTATGCAGATGAAAATGAGGAGCTACGAATCATACTAGAGCCATTATCTTATCGGGAATATCTTTATAAAAGTTTCTATCAAGTGAAGATCTACGGCAGTCACGATATTTCAGTTATGAACGGAGTCTTAGAAGCGCTGTATAAAATAGCGTTAGTCAACCGTGACGTTATAAAACAAGATATTTGGGAGTTCGGTCAATACATGATGAACGCTGTAGATGATAAAGGTTTAGATCGATTGGATAAGGAACATTACGATCATCAGGTAGAAAAACTTACGAGAGCATGTAGTTGATCAATTTTAAAAACATCTAAGATCAAGCCAACCTCCAATCATCTGCATTTATGCCATCTTACATTTTTTATGTCCTTGTTAAGTTTTGTTGTTGATTTTTGTTACAAAAAGTATTGTTTTCTTTATTAGGCAGATATCTATGGGGGAATGGTGTAGAGTATAGAATCTCCCACCATAGCTCTGTATTTTAATGAATGCGAATGGAGGATAGGAACGACTGAGGCCACTGAAAAAGACTTTACAAAGCAAAAACAAAGGGCCCAATTTTTACATCTAGGTTATTCCCTTTTTACTATATTTTGATTGATTTGGTTATTATTACCTTGAATTATATTCAGTGGCTTCAAACGACTCGCTTTCCACGGGGAAAATGGCAAGCCTACTCGAGCTAAAGCTCAGCGGGGTATTACCAATCTATCCTTTACCGTAAGAGTCTCACCGTTCCCCATCCCTCATTACTATAAAGAGTGGAACGGAATCATTTTATGAAAATCGGGTCCTGTGTGAATAGTACCATGAACAGACCTAGTAATATTGACTTACACCGGTAAGACTGGATCCTGGGATGACAATATTCACTGGTCTGTATCAGGCTTCAATTGTTGTTTAAAAGATATCTCATACTCTAACAGAAACGGTATAACGGTGTGATTCCTATGGAAACATTCGGCAAGGGGTGGTGGGGAAGGGGGAGACTCCTGTGGGATACGCGGGTTAGATGAGACCCCGGAAGGCGCCTGCCTGAGGAGGCTCAACGCACGCCCACGGAAAGCGACTCCTTCCCCACCGCCCCTTTCTCACAATTAAAGGAGGGATTATGACGTAACAGCCTTATTACATGGTTACGTACCTTCCCCATTCCTTCGTCTTTACCAACAGCAACAAAAAAAAGAAGTTACACGTTGTCTTACTTAACGAGTAACTTCTTTAATTCTAACTTTCACTTCAAATAGAGAGGCGAAAAGCTTTGACGATAACTCCATCATTTGCCGGTTCAAAATCGTATTGAGGTAATCGCTCAAAACCAATCCGTTGATATAATTGAATCGCACTCTTCATAAAATCCGCCGTATGTAAGCCGATTGATTCAAATCCTTTCCCCTTCGTTCTTCGGATACATTCATTGACTAAAGCTAACGCCACACCTTCTCCTCTTGCTTCAGGTGCTACAGCCAAAACACGTAATTCCGGATAATCAAGTTCATCTACATACCCTTCATATGCATCCGTATTAGCAGGAAATAAGGCCACACTACCTACAATCTCCCCTTCTAATTCTGCAACGATCAATTCTACTCCATCACCTATATCAGCATCCGAAGATATCGCTTGTTTTAAAGCCTGCCAATGTTCGACAGAAATAGATTCGGCATGCTCGCTATAAGCCTTAATTCTCTGCTCACGAATATATGGTAATTCATCCTTTTTTGCATCACGTACGATCGTCATCCATCGGCCCCTAACTTTTAATTAAAAATTTATCTTCCTTACCACTTAATTTCTCTCGACCATGTGTTGTATTCCATACCGACAAGTCAGGACCCTTAGGCAAAATTCGCTCTTCACTTTTATCTGGATTAATCGTAATAGATAAATGATAGTGACGCTTAATGGCATCAAAGTCCGTAGTGTCACCAAATCCAGGTGTCTGGTACAGATCACGAACATACCCCCATAAATTAGGGAATTCCCGAATGAGGTTTCGGTTAGTATTAAATGCATTGTAATAAGCAACATCAAATCGAGCTAATGTCGTGTAAAATCTTACATCAGCATCTGTAATAAAGTCCCCAAATAGGAAGCGCTTATCTGCTAGCCGATCGTCCAACTCATCTAATCTATCAAACAACTGATCATAGGCTAATTCATAAGCATCTTGAGAAGCCGCAAATCCACATTTATACACACCATTATTGACATCATGGAAGATACTATCACTTAAGTTATCGATATCCTCGCGTAAATGTTCTGGGTATAAATCAGGCGCTTTTTCTTTATGATAGGGTGCCCATGCAGTCTCAAAGTAATTAGTTAGATTAAAATAGTCGTTATTAACCGCTTCTTGATTCCGCACATCGACCATCAGTGGAACCGTTGGACGGCCGCTATACTCAGGATCCGTTTTTTTATATATTTCACTTAAATATTGAATATCAAGCACAGGATCTACACCATTTTCGTCCAAAGCGAACTCCCAATCCACACGGTCGAGCCTTGGTCGAAGTGGACTAACTGTACCTAAACTAATTGAAGTCTCTAATCCAAGTATCTTTCGAACGATTACCGAACGGTGAGCCCAAGGACAAGCGGCAGACCATAAAAGACGGTACCTATCAGCTTCCACAGGCAATTCATCAGGTTTATTTCCAAAAGAAGTCGTAAACCTATTGACTTGCCGTTTAAACGACCCATCCTTATTTATTTCCTTTTGTTCTTGGGATGTAGTGTTTTCCTCTGAATTAATGTTACCTTCACAGCTTGTATCTTGTTGACTTTGTGACATAAAAACATCCTTTCAGATCTTTCTTCATTTCTCTAAATTATAAACCTTAGAATTCGAGATTTATAGTTTTATGATTTTAACTTATTCCCAGACTCAGGATGAAGTTTATATGCAGAGCTAGAGATGTGAGCGGTTGGAGCCATTTAATGCTCGTTTGGGTTCATGATACATCGACTCCCTTCCTTATTATTCCATTATACGGAAGAAAAAATGCTCTTGTTTTGAATCCATTACTTTACCCGGTTGCGCAATATACCAATCCCATCAACCTCAGCCTCAACTACATCACGAGGTGATAACGGGCCCACACCCGACGGAGTTCCCGTATAAATCACATCTCCCGGCATCAACGTCATTACCTCTGTCACCTTTACAACAAGCTCCGCAATATCATGGATCAAATCATTCGTATTCGACTTCTGTTTCACTTCTCCGTTTAGTTTCAGCTGAATGGGCACATTGTTCGGATCCAACTCTGTCTCGATTACAGGCCCAAGTGGCTTAAACGTTCCAAACGACTTCGCTCGCGTAAACTGTCCATCCTTTTTTTGCAAGTCTCGGTCGGACACATCATTTCCAACCGTGTAGCCGAAGATATAGGAAAGAGCCTCATCCTTCTTCAAATTCTTCGCTTCTTCACCAATGACAATAACAAGTTCAGCTTCATAATCGATACGATGGTCAATCGAAGGCAGTTCAATATCAGTTTCGTGGGCGACGATTGCACTGGGTGACGCCATAAACATCATTGGCTCCTCAGGAATCGGCTTACCTGTCTCCTTCGCGTGCAGTTCATAGTTTAAGCCAATTCCAATAACTTGCCCTGGAACCACGGGTGTTAACACCTCTACTTCTCCTAAAGCAAATTCTGTTGAAAGTGGTCGTGTTTCCCCTTTTATGTAATCACCGTCAAGCTGAGTTATAGAATCTCCTTTCAACACGCCAAAATAGACTTCATCATCTTTACGAAAACGGACATATTTCATTGATTATTCTCCTCCTTATTCCTTCATACTCAATTAGTTCGATATTTCTCGTCTGAAATCCTTTTTTAACATAACAAAGGCCTTCTCTCCCACACTAGCCTAAGTGGGTTAAAGAGAAGACCTTCTTTAAGCAATTTATTCGTTTAGCTCTGTCAAAATATATTGTTTAACGACTTCATAAACATATTCTTGATTAGCTGCCGCTGTATTTGGATCATATTCACCATCATTTGTTTTATTGTTAGACAAAATCCTAATACCTAAATAAGGTACATCATAAGCTTTGGCCATTTGTGCTCCTGCGGCACTTTCCATTTCCTCTACAGAAGTACCGTACTTATTATGGAACCAATTAATGCGATCCACCTCATTATTCCAAACATCTGCAGAACCTATTGTCCCTTCAACAACTTTGCCTTCGGTGTGTGTATCTTTGACTGCTTGAGCTGCTGCAAGTAAATCCTGATCTCCCTCGTAATAACGAATGTTTTCAGCATCAGGGTCCTCCCCTGCACTTCCTTCAGAAGCCATTAAGTCCATAGGTTTCCACTCTTTTGGTTCGATTCCTTCCCCTTCTTCTAGATCACCTGTTTTTAGCGCTCCGATATTTGTCACTCGCTCACCTAACACAATATCGTACACGTGTAATTCAGGGTCATGTCCACCAGACGTACCTTGATTTATAATGGCTATCGGATCGTATTTTTCAATAGCTAGCGTAGTTGCGGCAGCTGTATTTTCCATACCTTTTCCTGTTTTAGCCACAATGACAGGATAGTCTTCGATCGTCCCTTTGTAAAAGACAAAATTCCCTGATTTCTCTTCTTTTACATCGTCTAACCTATCAGCAAATTCTTCAGCCTCTATAGGCATTGGACCTTGCACTAAAATAGGATCTTGATCATCTTCTGGTTCAGATTTACCCTGAGTAGAAGAGCTACACCCTGCAAATATCGATAATAAAAGCACAGTTAAAATAGCTAATAAAGAGTATTTTTTCAACATTCTGTATTCCTCCTTGTTGTTTGGTATCCTCGTAATATTAGTCAAAAGAAAAAGGCCTAGAAAATGTAGAACGATTTCTACCTTCTAGACCTACGAAGTCAAAGTATGATATTTAGCAAAAAATAGCTAGTGCTAAATCATAAAATTAGCTGCAGCAAATAAAGCCGAACAGCCAAATACTTTAACTCGTAGTCTAGTTCTTTTAATGGGAACCAGGTAGAGACACTCAGACCATATTACCGAGGATATACGAGTAATGAATTTTTAAAATGAATACTGTGCAAATATAGCAAATTCATTTAAGATCCTCAACCCAAAATACGAATTTTAATTCAAAAAAACTACAAAACATTCGTTTCTTGTTTTTTATAAAACCTTAATTTAACGTATTCAAGTTTTTAACCAGTATTAATGATGAACGAATCAGTTACCCATTTCACATAAAAAAGGAGTTAAGAAATTCGAAAAACATATGAAATAGTTTAAACTGACGCAATTTTCGATTATATTTGATTGAACAAGAATATTTAAATAATACGTAATGATATAAGTACTTGGAAGGATAGTGATTAAGAGATGTTATATATATGGCATATCGAGAAGATCATTAAAAAAACATTACAAGAGCACAACTTAGATATAAATATTGAATCTACCAACAATCTAGCTGCACCTATGAGTTATAATGTATCGACAAATACTATAAACTTTCATTATCTTCAAGTTAACGGTTATATGAGTAAAATCAGAATTGAAGAGACCGGTGAAGACATCGTTAAAATAATTCTTTATCATGAGATTGGTTATTATTTAACTTTTAAGAAACACAAACATGATTTAAAGACCTTAAAGTATGGAGATGAAGAAGAAATAGAAAACCTTAAATCAATAATAGAAACTAATGCTTGGGAATACGGGAGAACATTAGTGCCTGAACCACTATTAAAATCCTATGACGAAGTACGAGAACAAGATAGAATGCTAATAAAAGGCTTATAATATTATTATGAATTCAACTTCCAATGGATTAGAGCAAAAAAAAGCGATTACTATAACTTAATCGCTCTTTAACAGTCTATCGAGTATTGTCGATAGACTGTTTTCCAATATGAGACTGTATGACCTTATATTAATTAAATCATCCTAGAGGTTTAAATAGCGATTTAAAAAACTCTTTCCACCCTCCCTTTTCGCGACTTTCCCTTTCAGGAGTTTCCTTGATTTCAACGTGAATATTTTCTTTCTCTACTGCATAATCAACAGTCAATATAGCACCAAGGTCTGTTTCATTCTCCTGGTTGGATACTGTAGTAGTATGAATATCGTTTTGATTAGCCAAACTTTTATACGGTTTTCGAAACCGATAACTTATTTCGCCGTTCAACAATAGCTTTGAATCCTTATGTTCCTTAATTCTTTTTGATAATTCTTCAAGTCCAACTTCTTGCATCACTTGAGATTTTGTCAACACTAGCACCACGCGCTCACGAAGAGTACCCAGGTATTTTTTGCGCTCTGATGGTTTTGTTTCTTTGCTTCCATAAATCCCCTCTTGCAAGTAATCATCAACATTTGCTTTTTTCATAAACTCACCTCACACTGTTCCTATTATTAACATCAAATACCAACACATTCATGAACTTAGTTAATAGCTTAATTCCCACCAAAAATGGTTTCATAAACTGAGCTGATATTACCGCCTATAAACAACTGATGATGTACGAATCCAACGCCCTATTTTTCTACAATAACTTCATCCACCTGTTGACCTAAATGACGCCCTGGCTTATCCAATATACCTAGCACCTTTTGACCAACCTTTAATTGTATTAATGGAATTTCCCCTTCACTTTCTTCCATTAGATAAACACTGGAGGATTTTTGCAAGGTGGCTGAAACATATCGGTCTCCACTTTTACATTCCACTCTTACGAAAGGACGCTTTTCGATCTTCACACGTCCCAAGGAAATTTCCCGCTCTTCTTTTTCATCGGTAAGAGATAACTTTTCGCCCGGCGTTAATTCATGAAGATAATAGGTCTTTGCTTCTTGATATAAGTATTGGTGAAATGACCCACAATTGATTCGAAAAGGACGAGATGGATAACCCTCAGACTCACGGTTTTCAGCCAGAACTTTTATATATCCATGCCCTGTATTGCCTACATAAACTCCATCTGAAGGACTTAGGATATCTATAAAATCTAGACAGACCCTCATCCCTTCGCCTATTTCCTTTATGTTAGTTACTTCGACATATTCTTTGTCTTTTCTTGTTTGGTTGGTCATCGGTATGTAATCATCCTCTCTTTTATTTTTGGTGAAATTTTATTATCCTTCCATCCCTCTCGCTATTTTCCTGCTTCAAAGTGAGTTTTGTCCACCCAAAACCAAAAGCCGTCTTGCTTTTACATGAACAGGAAACCGTATTTAGTATTTTGAATAATATCATAAATGCTCTAGTTAACTTATAATCCTTTCATCTTTAATCTTTTTCATATTCAAATTCATAATTTATCACTCTTTTTTAACTCTGTTCAGGACTTTGGCACTTTGGTGGGAATCTTATTTGAAATCTCTGACAAAGAGAACGGACTGATATAAACGAGGATTTGCGTCAATTTTGTTTAAGTCAGATTGACTGAATTTTAAAGAAATTTTCTGAACCGCTCAAAAAGGAGTTATTTGAATCTTAACACCACTAAATATTGAATAGAGTCGTACATTCTACACTTACTTAGCTTTTTCTTTTTTTTCGCGGCCCCCTCATATAGATATGTGTTATCGAAGTGATATATGGATCTCCCCCTTTATAAATAAAATGGCGTACCCTCGTTGAGGGTACGCCATTTGTTCGGACAAAAAAAGCCCTCGATTATTAAACGGCTTTAGAAAAAGTTTATTTATACCAATAAAATTAACAATATTACTATAGGTACTAATACTAGCTTAATCCTCAATCTATAAATAAAACAAAATTAAGTGCCTTCCTTCGATAATAGCAGTTCCTTTTAAGCTCGTAGTAAATACCTAAAGTAAACCAAAAATATACATTTTAATAAATGTTTATCATGAAATATGTCTCTTTAGATTACTACATAGTTAAACTTACTTGAGAAACTGTGAACACACCTAAACGAAAAGCGTTCTTATTGAGGACCTTTCCCACGTTAATTTTTCAGATAATTGTTACTATTTAGTCATTTACATCTTGGATAGATTTTTGTATAATTTAAATCGAAACGTTTCACCTAATTCTTGAAAGGATGTGTACCACTTGAAAAAATTCTTATTTTTGCTTCTATCACTGGTATTGATTTCCAGCGCTACTCTTCCTTCTTCCACGTATGCAGAACCGAAACACAAAGGAAAAAAAGTCGCTTTATCGAAACAATTGAAAGCGATTTCAGAGAAAACCTATCGTTACTTTGAAGACTTCACCGACGAAGATACTGGACTTACTTATGATGCCGTTCGAATGGATAACGGTGAGATCAATGCAGAGAAATTTACATCACCGACTAACATCGGCATGTATATGATGAGTACCATTTCCGCTGAAGAAGTTGGACTAATTTCTCGTGAGGAAGCCGTTACACAAATTGAACAGACGTTAAACTCTCTTGAAGACATGAAAAAATGGAACGGATTATTTTACAATTGGTATCACACGGATGATGGTTCGTTAAAAACCGATTGGGGACAATTCATTTCTACCGTCGATAATGGGTGGCTTTCTGCAGGTTTAGTTGTCGTGGGCCAAGCTTATCCAGAACTATTTGGTCAAACAAACTCAATAGTTGAAAAAATGGATTACTCCACTCTTTATACACCTGAAGTAGGACAAATGAGAGGAGGATATGATGTAGAAGCCGGGAGCTATACGGCTCACCATTATGGTGCCTTTTATACTGAACCTCGTGTGGCAAGCTATATCGCCATCGGAAAAAAAGATGTTCCTCAAGAACATTGGTGGAAAATGTACCGTACCATGCCGGATAGTTGGGATTGGCAAGCCCAAACCCCCAAAGGATATACGGAAACCTACGATGGCGTAGAAGTATTTGAAGGACATTATAGCTATGACGATAAAAAATATGTGCCAAGCTGGGGTGGAAGCATGTTTGAAGCCTTAATGCCTCAACTTGTACTGAAAGAAAAAGAATTAGGTAAAGATGCGCTTGGATTGAATAACCAGCGTCATGTTGACATTCAAATCCAATATGCCAATGATAACGGGTATGAAGCTTGGGGAATGTCACCTGCAGCTACACCAGATAATTATTCTGAATTTGCAGCTACTCCCTTAGGAATGGACGGTTATAAATCCGATGGTACCATCACTCCACACGCTACATTTTTAGCACTCGAATACGCACCAATGGAAGCATTTAAAAACATCCAGGAATTGAAACGTTTCGACACGTATGATAAATACGGTTTCCTCGATTCCGTCAACGTGGAAACCGGAGAAGTCACACAAGCGTATCTTGCTTTAGATCAAGGGATGACAATGGTATCCATTGTAAACTATCTGAAACATGGAGTAATTAGAGATTACTTCCACGAAGATAAAATCGGAAAATCACCAGAGGAATTACTGATCAAAGAAAAATTCTCCATACAGTAAACGACGGTAAGAGACGATACGTACCTCTAACAGAATAGAACCATAGAAAAGCCAAGGGATTAGATATCTAATCCCTTGGCTTTTTCATTCATCAATTACATGGATCGAACTGACAACCGTTCCACAAATTCCGTTGGAAGATTATACGTTTGTTTCACATCTTCACCAGCAAGCATTTGAAAAATTAAATGCACGGATAATGATCCTGCTTCGTATTTCGGCTGCCTCACTGTAGTGAGGGGAGGATTAACGTATTCAGATAACTGGATATCATCAAACCCTATAATAGAAATATCATCAGGTACAAGGATCCTTTTCTCTGAAAATGCCTGTAGACCACCTATCGCCATTTCATCGTTAGCATAAAATATGGAATCAGGAAGGTTTTGCTGAGCAATAAGCATTTTCGTTGCACGATATCCTCCTTCACGCGTAAAATCACCACCTATTTTCAGACGTGATTGGAATGAAATTTCGTAATTTTCAAGCGCATGCCTATATCCTTGAAACCTTTCTTCATTATCGTGCGAGTTCATCGGACCGCTTACATAAGCAATCGACTGGTGACCTTTCTTAATTAAATACTCCGTTGCTTCATATCCTCCTTGCTGGTTATCGACCTCTACATGAATCACATACGGATTATCAATGGTCCGATCCAGTACAACGATTGGAAAATCTTTTCTTGCTGAAGCTCTAATGACCTCAGTACTAATGTTTTGTGCCAAAATGATGGCCCCATCCACCCTTTTTTCTTTAAGAAACTTTGATGCGGTAGACTTTTCTCCCCCCACAGAGCTGCAAGCAATCAGATCAAAACCATTCGACGCTGTTACCTCTTGCACTCCTTTGATCAGTTCAGAGAAGTAAGGCCCTGACAAATCACTTAATATTAAGGCAATCGTATTGGTCTTCGTCCGTTTTAAATCTGAAGCAAAACCATTTTTTTGATACTTCAATTCATGTGCTGCTTTAAGAACTCTTTCAATCGTCGCAGCACTAACTTTATCGATTCCATTTAGGGCATAAGAAGCAGTAGAAACTGCTACTCCTGCCCTTTTTGCAACATCCTTAATCGTAGTCATCCTACACTCCTCCATGAAAAACGCCCTATGAATCTATTGTAACTGTATAAACGCATAGTTAATCAAATTATTTGATCCCCGACATAGTAAATCCTTCCACAATGTACTTTTGAAAGAAGGAAAATATAATGATAATCGGCACAACCATAAAGGCAGCTCCCGCCATTTGTAGGGCAAAATTATTTGCATACTGGCCTTGCAACAAGGAAAGACCTACCGATAAGGTATAGAGACTTTCATCATTTGCAATGATTAAAGGCCATAAGAAGCTGTTCCAGCCCGCAATGAATGTTAAAATTCCTTGCACAGCAAAAATTGGCTTGGCGATAGGAATGACTAATCTGAAAAAGATATAAAACTCTCCTGCCCCGTCCAGCCTAGCTGCTTCTATCAAATCTGTCGGAATGGTTGTCATGAACTGTCTAAACAAAAAGATACTAAAGGCTACCGCTAACCCCGGTAACACAATACCCGTCATCGTATTCGTTAGTCCCATCGAATTTAATAATAGATAAACAGGAATCATCGTTACTTGTCCTGGAATCATCATAGTTGCTAATACGAGATAAAAGATTTTTTCTCTACCTTTAAATTGATACTTTGCAAAACCATACCCAGCCATAGCGTTAAATAATAATCCAATAAAGGAAAAGAAAACAATGATTATAGTATTTTTTAAGTAAATCAAAAAGTTCATCTTCGTGAATAAGTTAATATAATTATCAAACGTCGGATTATCTGGAATAATCGTTGGCGGTATGGCAAGTACTTCACTTTCTGGTTTGAAGGAACTGGATATCATCCAAATGAAAGGAATAGAAACCAAAACTCCGCCAGCGATAAGGAAGAAGATCACAACCGCGTTTTCTATTTTACTCTTTTTAGTCGTTGCAGCCATATGCTCAACTCCTATCTATTAATACTCAGTATCTGACTTTCTTAATTTAAATTGAATCGCCGTCACAATAATAATCATGGCAAATAACACAAAGGATGCTGCCGCTGCATAACCAAACTGACTAAATTGGAAACCTTCCTTATAGATAAATAATGCGACAGAAACGGTGCCATCCAATGGTCCTCCATCTGTCATGACAAAGGGTTCTTCGAAGAACTGCATCCATCCAATTAAAGTGGTAATGGTAACAAAGAACGTTGCATATCTCAGCAATGGCAACGTGACATTAAATAGAACTTGGAAGCGATTGGCCCCATCCATTTCCGCTGCTTCATAATAAGATTTCGGAATGCCTTGTAAGGCTGCCAAGAAAATGATCATATTAATCCCAATACCTTTCCAAACAGCCAAAATAATAAGTGAAATTTTGGCTATCGTCGGCTCTTCCAACCAAGGAATATTTTCAACAGTAAGCAATGAGAGTAAGAAATTAAATAGACCATATTCTGTGTTATATAAATAACCCCAAATGACGGCAACAGCAATAATGTTTGTGATGGAAGGCATATAATAAACGGCACGAAATGTGTTAAAAATCCTGCTCGTGCCATAGTTCAACAGCAAAGCGATTGATAACGAACTAATAATCACGAGTGGTACACCAATGACGACATAAAACACTGTATTGAATATCGACTTAATAAACGTATTATCTGATAAGAGATCTTTATAGTTCTCGATTCCAATAAAATTGACAGAGGACCAATCGACCAAACCTTTTAAATTTAAATCTGTAAAGCTAATAACAAAAGCTATAAGTATAGGGATGATACTAAATAATAATAGCAAGACGACAGCCGGAGCTATGAACATATAAGGGTGTCTGTTTTTGAGCAACTTATTCATGAAAACCCACCTATCTATACATGACAGGTACAAAAGATGATGAAATGAAGAACTTGTACTCTCCTCCCATCACCCTCATACCTTTGTGTTTTATTCTTCTATGAAGCTTTGTGCTTTCTGATTAAATTCTTCAAGTTCTTGATCTACATCAGCACCGCCTTCGGTGATTCGCTCAATTGAACTTAATAACTCCTGTGCAATTCGTTCAAATTGCTCGATTTGAAGTCCTGGCTTGGCATCTTCCAATTGCGTTCCGAACGTTGCATACATAGGGTCTTCCTTCATCACAGGATCTTCCCACGCTTCGGTTCGAGAGGGTAGTGTATTCGATACATCTAACCAATCCAGTTGGGTGTCCACATCAGTCATAAAGGAAATATATTTTAGAGCTCCTTCTACGTTATCAGAGCTATCAAATACTGAAAGAACGGATCCCCCCATGCTTGACGTATTCGATTCTTTTTCAGGCATAACAGCCGTTGCCCATTTTCCTTCAAGGTCTGGTGCTTGATCATTGATTATGTTGATCATCCATGGACCACTAAAGAACATGGGCTTTGAACCTTCTTTAAAAGCTTCAGTGATATCTTTCCCTTGCTGTTTTTGGCTAAGTCCTTCTTCAAAGTAACTCGTATAATATTCGATGGATTCCTTAAATTCTGGTGTATCGAAGTTCAACTCTTTCTCTTCTAAATTCGCTTCATATCCATTTTGCCAAGCAAAAATGAATGGAGTAATCTGGTCATTACGATCAATATCCAACCCATAAGCATCCTCACCGCGGTCGGATAATTGAGTAGCTGCATCCTTCATATCATCCCACGTTTTAGGTGCTTCTTCATATCCAACCTCTTGCAACAAATCTGTACGGTAATACATGACACGAGTATCCACATACCAAGGAATTCCTACGACTTGGTCGCCATGTTCCATCGTTGTTACAGAACCATCAAAATAGTTTTCTTTAGCAAAGGTTTCATAATCTCCCATGTGTTCTGAAAGGTCTTTCAATGCTCCAGCTTCAGCAAACTCAGGCACCCAGGTTGTCCCTAACTGAACAACATCAGGACCGTTTCCAGAAGCTACAGCGGTAAGTAACTTGTCATGCGCTGTATCCCATGGAATTGCTTGAACGTCGACAGTCATATCTGAATGCTCTTCTTCGAACCTTTTACTAAAGTCTTGAAGTTTTTTACCTTCCTCTCCCATCGCCCAAACAGTAACCGTATTCTCATCTCCACCAGAAGATGAACTATTATTTGAACATCCAGCTAACACACTTGATAAAATGACTACCACAACAAAACTTAACAATTTCCACCTCAATGAAAGCACCCCTTAAAATTTATTAGAATATCATCGAAACGTTTCAATAACTGAATTATAGTTTATTTTGAATCCGCTTACAATACATTTATTAAATTTTTTGAAAAATACATTAAAAACTCTATATATAACGCTTTTTATATTGACTATTGAATATACCACGCTTATACTTCAATTATAAAATTAAATCGAAACGTTTCACTAAATAACTTTTAGGAGGATATATATTAATGAATGATAACCAAGTGACAAATTTACTGAAACAAATGACGCTCGAAGAAAAAGTAGGACAGCTCGTGCAATTAGCTACACCGTTTTTCAAAGGGGCTACGGATCGAGGAGAAATTACGGGACCCATGGAAAACATGAACATTAGTGAAAAAGATATTCAACACACTGGCTCGGTATTAGGTGCTTCAGGTGCGCGTGAAACGATCAATATCCAAAAGGTACATATGGAAGAAAGTCGTCTCAAAATACCTTTATTATTCATGTCTGATATTGTTCATGGATTTAGAACGATTTTCCCAGTCCCTTTAGCTATCGGATGCTCGTGGGATCTTGGTCTTGCAGAAATAAGCGCCTCCATTGCTGCAAAAGAAGCATCTTTGTCTGGAGTGCACGTAACATTTGCACCCATGGTCGATTTATCACGAGAACCTCGATGGGGACGAGTGATGGAAGCGACCGGTGAAGACACTTACTTGAATAGTGAATTTGCCCGATCATTCGTTCGAGGTTTTCAAGGAGATTTAGAAAAAGACCCTTATAAAGTCGCTTCCTGTGTTAAGCACTTTGCCGCTTATGGTGCTCCGGAAGGCGGTAGAGATTATAATACCGTCGATATGTCAGAATGGATGCTGCGAGAAAACTATTTACCTGCTTATAAAGCCGCACTAGATGAAGGCTGCCAAATGGTAATGACTGCTTTTAATATTCTAAACGGAATCCCCTCCACAGGCAATGAACCGTTAATGAGAGACATCCTAAGAGGTGATTGGGATTTTGATGGTGTATTAATATCAGACTGGGGAGCTGTTAAAGAACTTATCCCCCATGGAGTGGCAGAAGATCAAAAGCAAGCAGCGATGAAAGCGATGAAAGCCGGCGTCGATATTGAAATGATGACATCATGTTACGTCAACCATGTCCAAGAATTAATTGAGAACGGGCAATTAGAAGAACAAACGTTAGATGAAGCCGTGCTACGAATTCTTACATTAAAAAATAAGCTCGGATTATTCGAAAATCCATATCGCGATGCAAATGAAGAGGATGAAAACAAATATATCCTCTCGCCTGAACACCGTAATGCCTCTCGTGACCTTGCATCTAAGTCCATTGTCTTACTAAAAAATGAAGATACCTTACCTTTAGATAAAAATAAAAAAATTGGTTTGGTTGGTCCGTTTGCAAACAGCACGGATATTTTAGGTCCATGGTCTTGGGGAGGTTCTTCGAAAGATACCATTACCATCGATGCCGGTTTAATCAACCATATAAGCCAAGACCAACTATCCATTTCAGAAGGAACCGATATTGAGTCAGGATCTGATGCCCAATGGCAGGAAGCCTTACAAAAAGCAGAAGAATCAGAAGTGATTATCTTAGCGCTAGGAGAGCATTCCGATATGAGCGGAGAAGCTGGATGTCGTGCTGATATCCGCCTGCCTGAAGTACAATTGCAGTTATTGAAAAAAATGAGATCCCTCGGAAAGCCAATCGTGGCTGTATTATTCAATGGCCGCCCATTGGATTTAAGAGAAGTTGTCGAACATGCCGATGCCGTTGTAGAAGCCTGGTACCCAGGTACAGAAGGTGGAAATGCTATAGCAGACATCCTTTTTGGTGAAGTCAATCCATCTGCTAAACTATCCATGTCCATGCCTTATTCTGTTGGACAAGTGCCAATCTATTACAACCGATTTAATACAGGCCGGCCTAAAGGTGCCCCCGACGCTCAAGAACGCTATGTATCTCAATACCTAGACATTCCAAATGAACCACTCTATCCATTTGGTTATGGGTTGAGTTACAGCACTTTTGAATATGGGGATGTACATCTTTCCTCCGATCAAATCACAGCAGAAGATACACTAACAGTCACCGTTCAATTGTCCAATACAAGTAAAGTGGCGGGTGAAGAAACGGTTCAACTATATATTAGGGACCTCGTTGGGGATGTTGTGCGTCCTTTGAAAGAACTGAAGGCGTTCGAAAAGGTAAATCTACAACCTGGTGAAACAAAAGAGGTAACATTTACAATAAATGAAGATCAGTTGCGCTACTATCACTCCAACCTCGAATTTAAGAGTGATGCAGGAGAATTTAAAGTATTCGTGGGTACCAATAGCAATGATGTCAAAACGAAGAATTTTCATTTAATGAAAGATTAATAGATATAACAAAGCCGCATGGTATTATACCATGCGGCTTTGTTATTTGATTCTTATTATATTTTTACTAGATATAGTAGAAGAAGGTAAAAAAATAAACGCCCTATAATTACACTGTATATTAATTACCACAAGATGAAGTGGTGTCTGGTGAACCCAGATTTTAACGATTTTCTTTTATACGTAGTAAACATGACACTTTTCCTTGATCAGAAAAATTTTACAACCATAAAAAATAGGCAAGCACTCTGACTCGAATACTTGCCCCTAGTTAATGATTTTATTTTAAATAATGCGAACAGTAACGATACCTTCAATCTGGTTAATATTCTCTTCTAAGTCAGGAATAATTCTATCGTCTACTTTATTGTCAATATCAATCATTGTATAAGCAGAATCTCCTCGGCTTCTGTTAACCATGTCAGCGATATTCAAGCTATAGTTTGATAAAGCGGATGTGATTTGTCCGACCATATTTGGAACGTTATAGTGGTAAGCAGTCACACGGCGCTTCCCTGTATACGGAAGAGAAGCATTTGGGAAATTCACTGAATTTTTGATGTTCCCTGTTTCCAGAAAATCCTGCACCTGGCGAGCAGCCATCACAGCACAGTTTTCTTCCGATTCTTTCGTGGAAGCTCCAAGATGAGGGAGGGGAATAGCATTTGTCATTTTTAACACGTTTTCATTTGGAAAATCGGTAACATACTTCCCTACCTTTCCACTTTCAAGGGCAGCAGCCATATCACCCTCGTTAACCAGTCCTCCCCTAGAGAAGTTTAGAATATGAACACCCGGTTTCATCATGTTAAATGCTTCTTTGTTGAACATGCCATTATTCTCATCTGTTAGCGGAACGTGTACGGTAATGTAATCAGCATGGGCAAACATCTCTTCGATCGTCATAGCGCGTTGTACCTTGCGTGACAAATTCCACGCTGTATCCACAGAAATGAACGGGTCAAAACCGATAACATCCATGTCCAAATCTAGCGCATCGTTTGCTACTAGGGAACCGACTGAGCCTAAACCGATTACGCCTAAGGTTTTTCCTTTAATCTCTTTTCCGATAAACTGTTTCTTACCAGTCTCTACAAGATTCGGAATTTGTTCTCCTTCTCCTTCCAACGTCTTCGCCCAAGTCACACCAGAAAATAGGTTACGGGATAAAGCCATTAATGATGTTAGTACAAGTTCTTTCACGGCATTAGCATTGGCACCAGGTGTATTAAAAACAACAATTCCACGTTCGTTACAATCTTCAACTGGGATATTATTAACACCCGCACCTGCCCTTGCAATTGCTTTAATATTTTTGTCGAGCTCCATCTCATGCATGTTATTACTTCGTACAATAATGGCGTCAGGTTCCTCACTATTATTATCTATTGTAAAACTTTCCTTATCGAATACATTCAGACCGCATTCAGCAATATTATTTAACGTCTTTATTGTGTTCGTTTTGTTTAACGTTAGTGTGGTCATTTTACTTCCCCCTTCTACTTATAGTGGCTCTTCATGCTTTTATAATGACAAACTTCCCCTTCGATTCCACCCTTCTTTTGTTGGTTTGATATACTCGCAGTTTTGGTCAAAAGGAAAAGGTCTAGAAATGTAGAATGATTTCTACCTTCTAGACCTACAGAAGTCAAAGCATAAATAATTAAGCAAAAGTGAAGCTAATGCTAAATCATAAAATTAGCTGCAATAAAAAAAGCCGAACAGCCAAATACTTTAACTCGTAGTCTAGTTCTTTCAATGGGAACCAGGTAGAGACACTCAGACCATATTACCGAGGATATACGAGTAATGATATTTAATGTTATTACTATGATAATATAGCAGACACATCATAGATAATCAACGAAAAAACGAACTTTATACAAAAATTAATTATTAATGTTCGCTTTTTGAGAGGGTAAAAGAACAGTACCTAAAAATTCAGCGAACTAATGAGTGGCTCATTAAATATAGCATTATCTTCGTTATGTATTACATGAGCAGGATGTTTCTTGGTATCAGGTGCAGTGCGTAATTAGTCTTGCTGCCAATACATTTAGTAGTATAAATACAAAATCTTACGTTCCCAGTAAATCTTCGATCGCATTATTTTTGAATTCATTCCCGCGATTCCACATGAAACAATTCCACGTCATGTAAATGGGCATCGATGGAAGTAAAGACTTGTTGAACCAATGCAGCATCTTCTTTCTTTGGTTTGAACTGAATCCTATAATTTTTCGATTATACAAGCTGGCCCAAGAATGAACCAGCTTTATTTATTAGTAATATAATGCTTCTGCCTTATTACATTTCAAACATCTTTCAAAGTTGTGATTCCTTTTAAAATCATGATCACAATTCTTTTGTATCTCTTTTAAACGATTCTCCAAAAAAGCAAGATGATTTTTCGTTTGATTTATTTCTTCTTCAATATTTTGAACCTTCACTCGTAGCCCCTCCTACGGAATTTACTGATAAATATTACCCCCTGATTTCTTAAATTCCTCTGCTTTATCCTTCATCCCTTTTTCAATAGCTTCTTTTGTAAAAAGTTCATTCTCTTTTGCGTAGTTACGAATATCTTGGGAAATTCTCATACTACAGAATTTTGGTCCGCACATGGAACAAAAATGCGCCGTTTTTGCCCCTTCAGCAGGTAACGTTTCATCATGATACTCCGTAGCACGTTCTGGATCCAAAGATAAGTTAAATTGATCTCTCCAACGAAATTCAAACCGTGCTTTCGACAAGGCATCGTCCCTTTTTTGGGCTCCAGGATGTCCCTTTGCTAAATCAGCGGCATGGGCTGCGATTTTATAAGTAATCACTCCTTCACGAACATCATCCCTATTGGGTAAACCTAAATGTTCTTTTGGAGTTACATAACAAAGCATAGCTGTTCCATACCAGCCAATCATAGCTGCGCCAATTGCAGAAGTAATGTGATCATAACCAGGAGCCACATCTGTTGTAAGAGGTCCAAGTGTATAAAAAGGAGCTTCTTCGCACTCTTCTAATTGTTTGTCCATGTTTTCTTTAATAAGATGCATGGGCACATGGCCGGGTCCTTCAACCATGACCTGAACATCATGCTCCCAAGCGATTTTTGTTAACTCTCCAAGCGTTTCTAACTCCGCAAACTGGGCTTCATCATTGGCATCTGCAATGGAACCAGGACGTAATCCATCCCCTAAGGAGAAGGTAATGTCATAGGTTTTCATAATCTCACAGATTTCCTCAAAGTGAGTATACAAAAAACTTTCTTGGTGGTGATACAAACACCACTGTGCCATGATCGATCCCCCACGAGAAACGATACCCGTTAATCGCTCTGCTGTTAGTGGGACATATCGTAAAAGAACACCTGCATGGATTGTGAAGTAATCAACTCCCTGCTCTGCTTGTTCGATCAACGTATCACGGTAGACCTCCCACGTAAGATCCTCGGCAACGCCATTCACTTTTTCTAATGCTTGATAAATGGGGACTGTGCCAACCGGAACGGATGAATTTCGAACGATCCATTCTCGAGTTGTGTGAATGTCTTTCCCCGTTGATAAGTCCATGATATTATCAGCTCCCCAACGTGTAGCCCAAGTCATTTTTTCGACTTCCTCTTCAATAGAGGATGAAACAGCCGAATTTCCAATATTCGCGTTAATTTTGACATGGAAATTACGCCCTATAATCATTGGTTCAATCTCTGGATGGTTAATATTAGACGGAATAATCGCACGGCCTTTTGCCACTTCATCTCGGACAAATTCCGGATCCATATGTTCCCTTAGTGCAATAAATTCCATTTCAGGAGTGACCATACCCTGTTTAGCGTAATGGAGTTGAGAGACATTTCTTCCCTCTTTAGCACGCCATGGTTTCCGGTTTAATTCAGGGAACACTTTATCGTTTACCCGAGGATCGTTTTCGTCCTTATACCCATTATCTTCAGGACGGATTTCTCGTTTTTCATATTCTTCAACATCGCCACGTTCCTGAATCCATACACTGCGAGGGGTTGGAAGTCCTTTTGTAATATCAACAGAATAGTTTGGATCTGTATAAGGTCCACTTGTGTCATAAACCCGTAAAGGAGGATTTTCCTCTTCTCCAAAAGTACCTGTCGTTGGACTTAAATTGATTTCGCGCATGGGTACTTTTATGTCGGTTCTTGAACCTGGCACATATACTTTTTGACTTCCTGAAAAATTAGACATAATTGAAATGTTTTCTTTGTTTAATGAAGATGGTGACATCCTAAATCTCTCCTTTTTTTAAATATGAAGGACAAGATAAAGAACACACGAAGCAGGAAAGCTTATCGAAGCACATAAAAAAGCCGGGTCCATAATAAATGGTGGAACCCGGCTAATATGTATATAGAAGTTGTGTTACGTTGATGATTGTTCTAACTTCCCTACGCTGGCATGATCCAGATCAGGTCCAAAGAGTCAAGAAACTTTAACGCGTTTCCTTCTCAGCCCAGCTTATTGGGCTCCCCTAGTTATTTCTATTCAATTTGACTATAGTATATATGAGTTTTTTAAAAATTCCAATACCTAACCTGAGAATCGTTCTTTTAACTCATTTATTCCTAGAACAAAATATATATTTAGACCCTTATCATTACTGATTGCATTCCTCTATAATCTTAAAAATAATGATAGGAATCTTACTTTGACGACCTTATCCTGAAAAGACTGGTCTGATAACCTTGAAAGGAGTTTACGGTATTTTGTTTCGGTTGGGCTGGAGAATATAACGAAATACGTTTAGTCCGGTTCCGTTCTCTTCGGTCTGGAATGAGCAAGGGGAAACAGGGATACTCGCCGTACACCTACGGAAAGCGAACCATTTCCCCTGATCCCCATTCCTCTTTCTATAAACGGAACTTCCTTTCTTAAACTCTTTCAAAAATCCTGCTCGATTGCTTAATACCAACTATCCATTTTATAGAGAATAAGCTAACGACTTGGTGTTATGGATGAATGGATAAATCGAGCTAAATCGTTACTTACCTTTCCAAACTCTGATGCATGCGGCCGATCATTTCCCTCAGAATACCCATAGTCGACCATCCGATTCCGATTCAAGCATAGCTTCGTCAGTTTAGGTTGGAAGAAGTCAAACAACTTGAAACGTTCATATAAATGCGGGAAGCGATTTTGATAATCAGTAATTGATTGAGCCAGTAAGCTCCAAAAAGTTTCTTCATCTACCAGTTTATGATTTACTAATAAATTACTGAGGTACCTCAAGTGACAAATGAATAGGCCAGTAAAAATAAATTGAGTCAATCCTTCAGGTGGTTCCGTTCTTAGGACATGTTTAAGTTCACTTGTAACCCCTTTTAGTTCTGGAAAGTCTTGATCCGTAACATTGACATCATCCACAAAGTCCTTGATCGCTAACCGATGCGGCTTGGCATCTTTTAAGACAAGAATCGTGTTTTGCCCGTGTGGGGAGAAAACAGTCCCATATTGGTAAAGATAATGAAGAAGTGGATCCATAACGACTTTGAAAAATTGCCTCATCCATTCCTCTGCTTCAATATCAGATGCTTCTATTAAACTCATCACGAATGGATGGTCTTGATGATCTTCGTGTAGTAGAGCTGCTAAGGTAATTGCCTGCTCCCCTTCTTCAAGATACGTATAAATGCTCTCTCTCCAAATTGCACCGAGCATTTCGAGGTATTGATAGGGGGTATTCTCTATTCCACTATAAAAACGTTGATCGACGTTGATACTGGCATTTTCACCCGGCAAAATCACCCGGCACTCTTCTTTAAGAAAGGAATCATTCTCACACATACCTTTAATCAATTCAGTAACCTTAGGTGTGATCAACGTACGTTCTGAAGGTAAACCTCGATAAACGAGGGTATTTAAAATGCTCATCGGAAGTTTCACATGATGTTTCTTCTTGGAACTTTGATTTACGAAAGTTCGAATCGATTGTTGAGGAAGGTACAGATCTTCCCCATCCCCTAAAGGAATCAATTGTTTCTTAGCTATTTCTTCAGGAAAGTTCTGAATTAAAATATTTTTCCATTGCCATTCATGAACGGGTAAAAAGAAATAATCGGAAGGATCCTTACCATTTCCTTTAATTTCCTCATAAAAACGCCCCCTCTCTTGTTCGCTTAATTCTTTTGCTAATAAATCTTGATAGTTTAAATCGGACACAGATTGAAAGGATGCTTTATTTTGGTGGACGGCTATCCAGGATAATCGTATTTCTTTTTGTTGCTCAGGAGCATAAGAAAGATAATCATCATAACCAAAACCTATTCTTCCTTTGTTATACGTAATCCACGGGTGCCCCTTCATAAAGCCTTCTAATAGGGTATAATCTGTGTTCACAAGATCATCTGAATTGTTTGAGTCTTTTTCAAGCAGATGAACGTCAGCAATTAAAGTTGCGTTCATTTCTTTGATAAGATGACCCGTCGTTTCAGCCGACATCCCAATCAGTGGCTTAATATCAACCAATAACTCAATCACACTATCCGCATTTTTTCTCTCTCCACATTCCATGATTTCAATGGACCGCCATTTTACATCGAAGCTATCAAAGAAACGTTCCTCGGCTAAAAAGCAATACTTTTTGTCCTCCGAAACCTCTAGTTCATACTCACCTTGATTATCAGTCTTGGATCGTAATGTAGGCTTAATCATGTCCTCATACATATATTCGGAAAGCATTTTTGCTAACAATTTTTGATTAACCTTTATCCAATTTTCATGATTAAGTACATTCTTTATATCTTTAGTAAACAACATTAAATCCCCGCTTTCTTTACTTTTATCTAATCAGTCCATTTCGGAAAATGAATTAGAGAGAGTTTTCTCCGTTTTCCTGTGAATGCCAAACGTTTGAAATACATGTTCAGAATAGAGCGTATACACTTCTCTACCTGCAATCTGATTAATAATCACCGCGTTTCGATGAGCCCCAAGCCCAAGATCAGGTGCACCCACTCCATGGGTATGAAGTTCTCCATTTTGCACGAAAATCTCGTGATCTGTACTTAAACAGGTCTCTAATCCATATCCTTTTTTCACTTTATACCGACCGTGATCATCTATGTCTATCCACTCTTTCATATCATCTAGAAATTCAGGGAGTTTAGGTTTATAACCAGTTCCCAAGATGATAAGATCAACTTCTACTTCAAAATATTCCTCGTTCACATGATGGTAACCTACAAGCCTTAGATTATCCTCCTTCTTTTCAAGACTGATAATTTCTGTCATAGCCTGCAAATGGATATCAGGATATTCGTTTCCAATGGAACTTTCATATAAATAATCATAAATTTCGGCAATTGTGTCTGAGCTGATCCCCTTGTAAAGTAAATCTTGCTCTTTGAGGAGCTTATCCTTTTTGATCTGGGGTAGTTCGTAAAAAAAATCGATATATTCGGGTGAAAAATATTCAAGACCCAATTTCGAGTATTCCATGGGGAAAAACCCTTTCGATCGTGTGTACCACTGTAAGGAAACATCTTGATCTTGCTGGTTCTTTGCTATATCGAGAAAAACTTCCGCTGCACTCTGACCTGAGCCTATGACTGCAATAGAATCCGCTTCCCGACAAGTCTCTTTATTCGATAAATAATCAGCCGTGTGAAATACCGATGCACCTAAATGATCTTTCACATGTTCTGGTACAGAAGGTATAGAACCAATTCCCATGACAATATGTTTTGTTACATATTGCTCCAACGCTTCTGTCTGTTCATTCCATGCTGTGACTTCATAAACAATTTGCCCTGATTGCTGTTCGATCGGATTTACCTTTTGAACATTCATACCGAACCGACATGGTTTCAACTGTTCACTCACCCACCGACAATAGTGGTTATATTCTCTACGAGGAATATGGAATTTCTCAAAAAAATAAAAGTGGTACAGTCGATTATGTTCTTGAAGATAGTTAAGAAAACTGTAGGAACTTTTCACATCAACCATGCTTACAAGGTCAGCTAAGAAAGGAACTTGTAGGGTTGTTCCTTCTATAAGCATGTCCGGGTGCCAATTGAATTCCCTTTCTTTTTCTAAGAATAGGGACTGAACTTCAGATACAGAGTCTAGTAAAGCAGCCAATCCTAAATTGAATGGACCAATCCCTATTCCGATCACATCATAAATTGGGTTGGAGTGGTTCGTAGAGCCGATCATCTAAACCACCTCTTTTCAAATTCATTTCGTTCACAAAACATTAACAGTCCCGTTTTTTCTGGAAGGGAGATAGGTTTTAAAGGGACAAAACCGCACTTTTTAAAGACATGAATCATTTTTTCATTTCGAATATCTGGTTCAGCGATAATTTTTGTCGTATTTGCAATTTGGAATTGAAAGCGGATCATAGCTCGCAATAAAGGGAACGAGTATCCTTTTCCAAGAAACGCTTTTTCCCCTAAAAGTAAATGCACTCCTTGATCATAAGCGGAGGACGAATACGTGTGTTCTATAACGTCCCCCTTCACCCAGTACGCCTCCCAATAGCTCATTACCTGACCGTCTAAGTAACCTAAGTAAAGCGTATGGTGTTGATCCGCCAAGGCCTCTTTTAAATGCTCTTGAAACTTATGAAGCGGCAGGTTCAAATTCCAGAAAGGGTGGACATGCTCTTCATTCATCCATTTATGAAGGAGTTCATGATCTTCATAAGTCACTTGCCGAAAAGCTATCGTTTTCTTAATATCGTGGTCATAGCATTCGAATTCATAAGACATAGGTTCATTTACACCTCTCTAGCCAAAGGGTTATTCACGTTTGTATAAACAGATTGGGACTCCATCGGTCCAACAAGTTCATCCATATCATGAAAACGTGTCAGTAAGTTCGCTTTACATGGTAGGACTGGCTCTTCTAACAAACTATTTAAGAGTCTCATAGATTGGTTGGAATTTTGGTGATGCCCAACTAAACGCTCTCTTAGTACATTCAAAAGTTTCTCTTCTTGAATCAGGCCACTAGTACCAAAGCTGTTAATCAAACCAAACAAATGATTAAAGATAAAATAATAGCGCAAACGCTCCTCTGCCACTTCATCATCACAAATCGTGTCACTTTCTTGATTTAAACTAGGAAGTAACCTCTTGAGTTGATCAGATTTGGATTTACAGAAGTAGAATCCTTGATTATCCCGATAATAGAATGTGTCTGGATAACCATTTTTCATCCTAACAACAGAATTTTGCTGGTGTGCCTCTAGTGCCATTCCATAGGTCTTAAATAGCCATAACATAGGGTCCACAGTCAGAGACAGATATTGATTGAACCAGTCTAAACTTACTTCATCAACTGGACGTCCTTCTCTTTGAGCGATCCCTTTAATAATCGAGTAAATTCTAGGTCTACCTCCATATGCATGGTCTTGACCTAAGGCAGCGATCACACTCGTATTCTCGGCCTGTTTATAAAAAGGATTCTCACGTATGACCATTTCAAATCCTGATACTTCTTCATCTATATTCAAATTAAGATAAGCAGGATCGTTTACTATATGGAAGTTAGGAAAAGCCTCCTTCAACTTCCCTCCAAGTTCTGTACCAAGCAACCTTGAAACTTCCACCCCTCGCGCTAGTTCTTTTCGTTGGTTGATACGCAGAGAGTTCGTAATTTTTATCGGCACTGAGAATTTATACATATACTTGGACTCCCGGCAATAAACCGTCCTAAACGATGATGTCGGTGTAAACGACTTCCCAAGCGGTCCTATATACTCTAATTCTCTTTTTGCCAAAAGCGCTTGAATCTCTGATTTATCTAATAGGTACGGAACCTGGAGTGGGTGTACAGGAATCAAAATACGTTTTTTAGCAATGAAAGTATCCAGCCACTCTTGACCAACATCTCCCGCTTCATATAAATCTTCATATATAATATCGGAGGCTGATTTTTGGAGACTAGAATCTTGTACAACCGATGCTGTTTTTGCACTAAAATAATGAAGCTGAAATTCCCCTTGATGTTCTGGGGAATATTTTTGATCTTCTTGGTCCGTCAACCCTTGTTTACTTTTTGGTGTTGGATGAAGCAAATGACCGAATATTAAGGATTGTTCAGCATCGATATATTCAAAGTCTTCATTGTTAAGAGCCTCGGCATCCTTCATACGATAGTCAATATAAGTTTTTATCTTTTGGCAGCTCAGGATCACTCTTAAGATCAGCTCATCTTCCGCCTGCTCGTTCCCCTTTTCTAGTAACCACTCCTTGACTAAGAGAGTGACTAACGTAACATAGTCTATGTTCTTTACATCTTCATCGTCTCCTATCTGATAATAAAGAGGGAATTGAAATAAATGGCGATCCGTCAGCGACCAATACCTAACAGGAATAATCAATTTGATTTGCTGCCTGTTCAACTTGATGCTGATTACTTTCTCCACTTCACTGGATAAACGTGACATAAAAGAATCACGCTTATACGCATACTCTTCTTCATACTTGCCTACCTCTCGCAAATAGCAATTTAAAAAGCTTTGCATCGTTGCGTTTTCGGCTATTACTTTGGAATTCATCAACACTTGACACCCCCGTTTACTAATTGATTCCCTATCCCTTCTATATCATGGATGACTTCTTTCATATCACTAAACGTTGTTCTTGGGTTTAATAAAGTGAATTTTAGATAAGTGTCTCCATTGAAAGAAGTTTTGGCGACTACCGCTTTCCCTTCGTGAAGCAACTGTTGCTGGATCGACCGATTCAAGTCATTTCCATCGATAGAAATAGATGCTTTAGGTTGAAATCGAAAGATAACCGTGTTCAATTCAGGATCTACATTTTGAATGGAAAAGCTTTCAAGTCCTTTTAAATAATTAGCGGTCTCTTTGGCCAGCTCTAAGGTATCATCGATCATACTCCCCAATAAGTTGGTTCCTAACGTTTTTATCGTAAGAAAAAACTTCAATGCATCAAATCTTCTTGTCGTTTGGACCGACTTATTGACAAGGTTCACAATGCCATCTTCTTCATCTCGAACTGGATTCAAATAATCCGCATGATGAGAAAGGTAATGAAAATTATTTTGATCTTTAACTAGAAACAAGCCGCAGCTGATTGGTTGATATAATAGCTTGTGGAAATCGATGGTGATGGAGTCGGCCAATTGAAGTCCATTAACTTTTTTACAATGGGAATGACTGAAAAGAAGCCCTCCCCCAAAAGCTGCATCTACATGAAACCATATGTTATGTTCCTCAGATACTTCAGCGAGTTCAGGTAGAGGATCAATACTGCCAAAATCCGTCGTCCCACACGTTGCAACGATTGCGAATGGTAACAAGTTGTCTGTTTCCATTTGTGCCAGCGTTTGTTTAACATCGTCCACTTTCATACGATGATGTGCATCTGTTTTAATAGTCACTACGGCCTGTTCTCCTAAACCAAGGTGGGCGGCAGATTTTTTCACAGTAAAATGGGCTTCTTCTGAACAGATAATCCTCAAGCGACCAAATCCTTCTGGTAACCCATCCTGCTGTACACGTTGATCCCAATAGGTATGGCAGAAAGAATCTCGTGCTAGTAAGAGACCCATGTAATTAGACTGTGTCCCTCCACTAGTAAAGACACCGTCCGCTGTTTCAGGTAAATGAGCTTTTTCTGCTATCTTCTTCACCATCTCTTCTTCCACATAAGTAGCCGCAGTGCTTTGGTCCCATGAATCCATCGATTGATTCAGTGTCCCGATAACCAACTCTGCTACAATCCCAGGAAGCAGAGGCGGGCAGTGTAAGTGGGCGATGCTTTTTTCATGGGAAATGTGAAGACTATTTTTTAAAATAGGATCCTCCATAGAATCAAGGACTTCCTTTAATGATTGAGTCTCTTTGGTAAATTCCATCATGGGCTGGATCTCACTCTTAATGTCTTCCGGACTTTTTCCAATAAACGGATTATCTGCTTCTGTAATAACTTCCTGTAACTTCTGACTTACCAGCTCTACTTGTTTCCTAAAAGCATGGATCCCCTCTTCCCCTTGATGGAGAAAAAAGGATTCATACGCGTCCACATTCGTACGTGAATTTTCTAGGGTAATCATTCCATCACTCCTTCAGGGAAGCAGATACGGCGTCTTTGAAAATACTTACCACTTCCTTCACTTGTTCTTCCGTTATAATTAGTGGTGGAAGGAATCGAACGATTGAGCCATGTCTTCCGCCTACTTCCAAAATCAAGCCGCGCTTAAAACATTCATGCTGAATGTGACTGGCAAGTTCAGGATTTGCAGGTAAACTTCCAGACGAGGATGGAGCATGTGTCGGATCTACAATTTCAACACCAATCATTAACCCTCTGCCTCGCACATCCCCAAATTCAGGAAAGTCACTTTGCTGCTGTTGCAATGATTGAAGGAGCAGATTTCCCATTTCTTCAGCATGGCGATCTAATTCATTTTTTTTAATATAGTTTAGCGATGCTGTCCCTGCTGCCATGGCCATTTGATTCCCTCTAAAGGTTCCAATATGAGCCCCATGTTCCCAACAATCTAACTCTTGATCGTAAATGACAACAGAGAGTGGAAGACTACCACCAATTGCTTTTGAAAGAACAAACACATCGGGAACAATTCCCGCGTGCTCGAAGGAAAACATCTTACCTGTCCGACCAATTCCAGTTTGTACCTCATCAATGATCAATGGAATCCCACGCTCTTTGGTAATTCGTCTTATTTCCTGCAACCATTCAATTGGAGCTGGAATAGATCCCCCTTCTCCTTGTACCGTCTCTAGGATCATCGCTGCGGGAGGGAGAACTCCACTTTCAGGATCATCGAGTAAATTTTCAATATAAGTACTGCTCAGTCGATGGCCTTCTTCTCCACCTTTTCCAAATGGGCAGCGGTACGTATAGGGATAAGGTAAGAAATGTGTATCTGGCATTAACCCTTGAACTTTTTTCTTTGGACTTAAGTTTCCACTAATGGACATCGTTCCATGGGTAGAGCCATGATATCCACCCTGAAACGTTAGGATACTTTGCCTCCCTGTAGCCGTTTTGACTAATTTCAGTGCGGCTTCGATTGCATCTCCACCTGTAGGACCACAAAATTGAATTTTGGCTCGTTCACAAAACTCTTCTGGTAAGCAAGAGAACAATTCATTAACAAACTCTTCTTTTATTGGTGTTGTAATGTCTAATGTATGTAATGGCCTTTTATCTCTGATAACTTTCTCCATCGCTTCAATAACCACTGAATGATTATGACCTAAAGCTAACGTACCCGCTCCTGCTAAACAGTCCAAATACTTTTTCCCATCCATGTCGGTCACATATATGCCCTCAGCTTCCCCTATCGCTAAAGGAATCCTTCTTGGATAAGATCTCGCATTCGACTCCCGTTGTTCTTGTTGATTAAGTAATTCTTTATTTGAATGTTGTGTTTGAACTGTCATTAATTTCCTCTCCCTTTTGTAGATATTAGGTTTTTCTCTTGCAACGTCATACTAATTGAAAATGATTATCATCGTCAATAGTAATTGATAACCATTATCAATGTGAATGCATATTGTAATTGTTCAGTTTGAGTGAGAAAAACATCGTTCTTTTACGATAAAAACATTGATATAAAAAGGTTTTAAAGGTAGCAGGATGATCTTTCAAATCATGTATAGATGGTCAGGATCTAGTTTAAAAATAAGCATAAAGGCCTCGATGGGGTAAATCGAGCTATTTTCAAGTACATTTACTAGATAAAATCCTTTCTCCACTAAAAACCCTGTGCAAAATTTTTGGCACAGGGTTTTTGGTGGAGAACCATAATTTCATATAGACAATTTACTGGTTGTTAGATAGCTAGCTTACCTTTACAGGAGCAAATACGGACTTCCATTTCTTTATCACTATTGAGCCTTGTTTAATATCTTCCTCCGTTAACAGAGTTTGAACATTTGCTTCCCATAATGTACTAAATTTCGTTCCATAAAATTAGCATCGAAACTGTACCTTTCATCTAAAACCGTCGGACTTTTGATTTAGAAGTTCCTCTTTAGAAAATAAGAGATACCACTTTCTGATAAGTAAAGATCATTTCTAAATAATAAAGAAGCCGAAGACCATGGTATAGGTCTTCAGCTTTCGATACCCTTTTAGTTAAAATTGAATAACTCTTTACCAAACAGGCTAAAAGGAAAGTCCAATTTCTGCACAAAACTTTTTTAATGCTCCATCATTTCATGGGCAATATCATTACCATCCATATCTGATGGGTAGTAGGTAGGCCAATTGGTAACCTCATCCAATAGAGCTCCACGGTCGTCGCCCCAATATAGGTGATAATGATCAGCTTTCGTCGGATAGATACTATGATCACTAAATTGAATATATTGAGGAAGCCCTTCAGTATCTTCATTTAATTTGAAGATGTATCTTACCCCCCTATTTCCAGCATCATATGTTAGAATTTCGTACCCATCGGAGATATACTCACCAGAATTTTCTTCACCATTTTTGAAGAACGTTACCGTATCTTCCTGAATCAAAATACGGTCAACATCGGTTTGATACCCTTCTCTATAATACTTCTTATATTCTTCCGCTGTCTTGTCACCTTCATGTGCTTCTTTATGGTCAAATACTTCGTCAAGTGTGCCATCTTGAAGGTATGGGTAGACAGACTGCCAGTCTCCTTCCCAATCGGAGAGCGAACGGTCCTTCACTTGACTGTCTTCAAAATATCCCTCATAAATTTTTTCGGATTTTTCATCATCTGCACGCCCATGGTCGTGTTCACTGTGCTCATCATTTTCTGTATCGTCCTCTGAAACTGATGAAGGTTCAGACAAAGCTTCTGTTAATTTATCCAAATTGTGCTGCATGAGTGTAAAGTAGTCTTCATTATTCTCAAGATCTTCTTCTGTTAAAACAGATAAATTGTGGATGCGTAATGTCTCTGCATCGATTTCTTTTCTAACAACTTCCGCCACTTTAGGGGTTACATTTTGCTCAAAAAATACATAATTCAAGCCGTGCCTTTCAGCAGTCTCAATGATATTTTCCACTTCTTTTTGTGAAGGCTCGTTAGCAGGGCTTAAACCAGACATGGGCACCTGCTCGATCCCATAGGCTTTCTCCCAATAGCCGTAAGCTGCATGGGATACAATAATTTTATTCTCGGGTAAAGTCTCTAGTTGTGTATGGAACTTTTCGTCTAAGTTCTCAAGCTTTCCTTTCAACTCTTCAAAGTTTTCGTTAAAGGCTTCTTCTTGCTCAGGTTTTAATTCAACTAATGTATCTTTTATATGTTCCGCCATCTGAATAGAACGAACAGGATCGAGCCAAACGTGTGGGTCTTGATCTCCATGATTATGCCCATCATGTTCGTTCTCGTGGCTATCTTCTTCTCCTTCGTGGTTATGAACGTGCTCTTCCAAGTCAATTCCTTTTGATGCTTCTAGTATCTTAACGTCTTCAGATTCAATAGATTCGGAGATTTGATTAGCATACGGTTCTAAACCGGCTCCATTATAAATAAAAGCATCAGATTCAGCGAATTCTATCATTTCTTTGGTAGTTGGTTCATAAGTATGCGGATCTGATCCAGGTGGTAGAATAGAGTCTACAGAAGCTTGATCCCCTGCAATTTGTTCAGCAAAAAACTGAAGAGGATAAACCGTTGTAAAAACCTTCAACTCCTCATTCGAACCTTGTGATTCTCTTTCACTTTCATTACTGCTTGCCTTCTCTCCATCACACGCAGCTAGTGTAAAGATGACAGTAAATAAACTTAGTACTCCTGCAAATTTTTTAAACAATTGCTCTCCTCCTTTTATTCAATAAAATTTTATCGTAATGATTACGATTTGTAAATAGTAATCATTACTCTTAACCTCAGCAACTAAATAAACCATTTTATTGTATGTAGGACATATCCCATAGACATCAAATTTATAATTCATAATAATAATGATTCAGGTTTTTTTATGATATTCATTGGGTAGAAATCAATCGCTTAAGTTTTTCTACAAATCTTAAACGTGTCGGAGAGGAAGCTTTCTAAGTGATTTATAATCTCCTTTAGCTTTTAGCTCTCTTCTCGGTTTAGCATATTTTACTACCATTTCTTGTCTCTTTTTTCCTTTGCTTCGTTAGATTTTTCAGCCATTTTTCTCACCTTTCTTTTTAACGATAATGATTATGATTTATTGGTTTAAAAATATTCTCGTTATCTTTTTAAACTCCTCATAAATTACCTATAAAAATGTATAAAGCCTCACAAGAGTTCAGGAAACTCTTGTGAGGCTTGTGCAATTTGTGCTTTAATAATGTCCTGCAAATTTTCATTTACAGGTTTAGTTGAAATGAGCTTTCCAGCTAGGCCAGCTAGATTACACCGTCATTCCACCATACCTTGGGCAGTAAAAATAATAAAAAAACATCTTTAAACTCCTTATAAAATAAACTATAAGCAAAACAGGCTGCTAAAATTAGGAGCCTGTACCTTCTTTCAATACCAATTTTGTAACAGCTTCAACATGCATCGTCTGCGGAAACATATCCACCGGCTGAATACCTTCAACGTCATACCCATTTTTCTCCAAGTACTTTAAATCTCGCACCTGCGTTTCCGGGTTACAGGACACATACACGATCCGCTTCGGCTGAAGCTGAACGACGCTTGATAAGAATGCTTCGTCACTCCCGCTTCTCGGTGGATCCATAATTACTACATCAGCTTTATCACCACGCTTCGCCATCTCTATCATGAATTCTCCAGCGTCACCTTGATAGAACCGTGCATTTTTCACGCCGTTACGTTTCGAATTACGGATGGCATCACGTACCGCATCCTTATTCACCTCTACGCCAATGACCTTTCCGGCTTTCTGGCTGGCAACAAGACCGATCGTCCCAATGCCACAATAGGCATCAATCACGGTTTCCTCCCCGGTCAACTCGGCCATTTCAATGGCTTTTCCATACAATTTCTCCGTCTGAACCGGATTGATCTGATAAAAGGATTTTGCAGAGATCTCGAACTTCAGGCCGCACAAAGTGTCTGTTATCGTTCCCTTGCCGAACAATACATACTCCTGATCGCCCAGAACTACGCTGGTGTCCCGTTTATTAACATTCAGTAGCATTGTCGTAATTTCTGGATGAGCTTTTCGTAAAGCTTTCACAAAATTCTTTTTACCCTTAAATTCAGAAGATGCTGCGACCAGCACTACCATGATTTCCTCGCTGACTTTGCCAACTTTGATTAGCACGTGCCGCAAGAAGCCACGGCCAGTATCTTCGTTGTACGGCTGCATTTTCGAAGTCTTCATGTAGTCCTTGATGGTCTGCACGATTTCGTCCGCTTTCGGATCATGAATGAGACACCAATCCACCGGAGTGATTTCATGTGTGTTCTGAGCGTACAATCCTCCAATGATCTGTCGCTTGTGATTCAGACCGAATGTCGTATGGCTCTTGTTCCGGTAATTATAAGGGTCATCCATCGTCAAAATGGGCTCCGGTTTTCCGAATGGCTTCATTAAACCATCTATGGTTTGCTGCTTTAAACGCGATTGCGTCTGATTGCTCATATGCTGCAGCTGACATCCCCCACACTCATAATAATACGCACACGGTGGCTCGACTCGTTCTTTGGCTGGATTGATCACACGTTTCAACTCTGCGTTTACAAATCGACCTTTTTGGAACACTGTCACCTCAGCCTTTTCACCAGGCAACAGATGAGGTACTTCCAGCTGCTTTCCTTTCCACTGGGCTATGCCTTTGCCTTCATTGGTCAGGCCTGAGCAAGTCACCTCAGCGGTTACGGATTTCTTGACACGTTGAGATGAGTTCTGTTTCTCGTACGGTTTCTCAGAACGGTTGTGTTTATTTTTGGATTTCTTATATGTCTTATTCTTTTGTTTACTCATAGGCACTTCCTGTCTTTGTTATGTTGCCCCTCATTATAAACTACCCATAACTGATGGTAAAATAAGCGATAGTAAAAAAAGGTGCTCCTAACACTTGACCATGTCTGTTCACCTCTTTGGAAATCATTAAATCTAGAAACTTTAGCTTGTCTTCATCGATTAAGACCACTTTCCGTTGTGGACTCTTTTGATGTACAGCTGCCCCCTGTTATGGAAGTCAACTCAATAACTTATAACAATTTTCCAGAAAAAAGAGAAGGCACTCTATCATAAATGTATGCTTCTAGAGCAAATACATTTTGAAAGAGACCTTCTCACGGAAAGCGTTATTTGGTTACTGTGCCTGCACCGGCTGGATGTACTCCATGACGATAGAAATCGGTATCAATTGGCTCCAGTGGTTTACGTCCAAGGATAAGGTCTGCTGCCTTTTCCGCCAACATCAACACAGGTGCATGGATATTGCCATTCGTAACGTAAGGCATGGCAGACGCATCAACCACCCGTACATTGTCTAGCCCGTGAACTTTCATGGTTTGCGGATCTACGACAGACATGGAGTCTGAAGCAGGTCCCATTTTTGCGGTACAAGACGGATGAAGTGCCGTTTCAGCATCTTCTTTCACCCATTCCAAAATTTCCTCGTCTGTTTGAACAGTAGGACCAGGTGAGATTTCACCAGCATTGTAAGATGACATCGCTTGTTGAGTCATAATCTTACGGGTGACTCTTACCGCTTCAACCCATTCGCGTTTGTCCTGTTCAGTAGAAAGATAGTTGTAGACCATGCTTGGATGCTCTTTAGGATCTTTCGAACGAATCTTTAATGACCCCCGAGCATCTGAATACATAGGTCCGACATGGACTTGGAAGCCGTGATCCGTTGGCGCCTTTTGTCCATCGTACCGCACTGCTACTGGAAGGAAGTGGAACATCAAGTTAGGATAATCGACGTCCTCGTTTGAACGGACGAAACCTCCGCCTTCAAAATGATTGGTAGCTGCCGGCCCAGTGCGTCCAAGCATCCACTGTAAACCGATCCAAGGCATGCGCGCTTTATTTAAGTTGGGCTGTTCAGAAACAGGCAGCGGACAAGCGTGTTGGATATAGGCTTCGAGGTGATCCTGGAGGTTTTCCCCTACACCCGGAAGGTCAACTACGGGTTTAATGCCAAGAGAGCGAAGGTGTTCGGCATCTCCCACACCTGACAATTGAAGTAGCTGCGGCGTGTTGATTGCACCACCTGAAAGTATAACTTCACCTGCTTTAACATGATGAGTCTGCCCGTTTCGTTGATATGTCAACCCTTGAGCTTGAGTACCATCGAAGTCGACACTCTTAACGAAAGCACGAGTCCTCACCGTTAAGTTCTCACGCTTCATTGCTGGATGCAGATAGGCACGTGAAGCTGACAACCGCTGGCCTTTGTACACATGCTTATCAAAAGGTCCGAATCCCTCTTGGCGAAAACCGTTCACATCAGGGGTTCTTGAGTAACCAGCCTCTACACCTGAGTTAAAGAAGGCTTGGAATAATGGGTTGGTGGCTGGCCCACGTTCCAATTTGATAGGACCGTCGTGGCCGCGAAGATCATCATCTGGTGATCCTAAAGCATTTTCCAAGCGTTTGAAATACGGAAGACAATGCGCAAAATTCCACGTTTCCATACCTTCGTCGGCTCCCCAGCGTTCATAGTCCATCGGATTACCGCGTTGATAAATCATACCGTTAATTGAACTTGAACCTCCGAGCAGCTTTCCTCGAGCATGCTTGATACGTCTTCCATTCATATATGGTTCAGGGTCCGATTCGTATTTCCAATCGTAAAGGCTTTTGCCTGCAGGAAACGGCAAAGCTGCTGGCATTTGGATCAATAGGTCCCATGCATAATCACTGCGTCCCGCCTCTAAAACAAGAACACTTTTTTTTCCATCTTCACTTAGACGGTCACCAAGTACAGAACCCGCACTACCGCCTCCAACGATGACAATATCATATGTTTCACTCATATTCTGTTCCTCCTCGTTTTGAAATTGAAAGAAAGGGCTTCATACAATAGGAATAGCATTGCTCAAAACCCTTCTTCATTTATCAAATCTAGTTAATAGTTTGTATTTATAGCATTTACTTTTAAAAAAATCAGTAGCTCAAGCTTGAGCTTGCGAGAGACTTTCAATTTTCTTCCTCATAGTGCGTGTTCAAAAAGATGCCAAATTAGAAGCAAGCAGGTCGAGGCGGCGAAGTTTCTGAGGACCAAAGTGTAGGCTTTTCCTACATGAGGACCGGAAGAACAAGCCAACGAAGAGATGCGCCGCTTATCATTTGGTAACTTTTTGAACATCCTCTCATAATGATTTTATAGAGAATGAATAATAATTTGTTAGCTTAGAACCAGTTAATAGGTTCAGGTTTAAGGTTTTGGAATATATGCTTTGTTTCTGTATATTCTTCCATGCCTAGTCTGCCTAGTTCGCGTCCAATACCAGACTGTTTAAATCCACCCCACGGGGCGTGTGGGAAATAAAGGTTGAATTCATTGATCCAAACAGTACCCATGCGCATTTTTGCTGCACAGCGTTCAGCCTTTGCAATATCGTTTGTAAAAACGCCGCCAGCAAGTCCGTAGATCGAATCATTCGCAAGCTTCACCGCTTCTTTTTCTGTACTGAATTTCTCAACCGTGATAACTGGACCAAAACCTTCCTCTTGAACAACGGTCATGTCTGTTGTGCAGTCTGTGAAAATCGTAGGCAAGTAGAAAAAGCCATTTTGCAATTCCGGATCTTCTGGACGTTTGCCCCCAACTGCTAAGGTAGCACCTTCTTTAATCCCTGCTTCTACATACTTTTCTACTTTCGCACGGTGGTCAGCTGAAATGAGTGGCCCCATTTGAGTATCTTCGTCAAATCCGCTTCCGAGCTTGAATTGTTTCACTCGCTCCACAAGCGCATTCACGAACTCATCGTGAATACTTTCTTCCACAATCAGTCTTGTACCAGCGGAACAAATTTGTCCTGCGTGGAAGAATACTCCGTTTAACGCTTGGTCGACAGCTATCTCAAAATCAGTATCAGCAAATACGATATTCGGGTTTTTCCCACCAAGCTCAAGTGCTAGTTTCTTCACATTCACGCTTGCCGCTTGCATAATTTTTTTCCCGGTAACAATACCGCCTGTAAAAGAAATAAGGTCTACATCTGTGTTATTAGACAGCTCTGCGCCAACTGTATCGCCTGTACCAAGCACCAGGTTAGCAACACCAGCAGGCACCCCAGCCTCTTCCATTAGTTCAAATACTTTTATAGTAGTAAGCGGTGTAATTTCACTTGGCTTCATGATTAAAGTATTTCCAGTCGCAAGCGCTGGAGCCAGTTTCCAGGACGCTTGAAGTAAAGGATAATTCCAAGGTGTAATCTGCCCACAAACCCCAACAGGTTCGTGAACCACTTTACTGGTAGAGTTTGACACTGGAGAATCCACTAGCTCTCCGCCATCTTTATCTGCAATTTCTCCATAATAACGAAACACACCAGCGATATCATCCATGTCTCCACGGCTTTCTTCTACTGTCTTGCCAGTATCCAATGATTCTAAATGAGCAAGTTCTTGTTTGTCTCTTTCAATCAATTCAGCAATTTCCCTTACGACAGCCCCTCGCTCAGTTGCTGTAGTAGAAGCCCATTCCCCGTTATCAAATGCTTCTCTTGCTGCAGCAATGGCTGCTCTTGTATCTGATTCATCACCTTCAGGAACAGTAGCAATAACTTCCTGGTTAAATGGATTAATAATCTCACGCGTATTCTCCGAGTTCGCGTCCACCCATTTGCCATTAATATATTGTTGTAGTTTAAGATCCATATCTATCAACTCCGATTTTGAATAAAATTAAGTTTATTAAAAATTTATTTAACGTTCTTAACAATAACACGCCTTTTTATGGCTGTCAAAATAAGTTCAAACATAATATATAGAAAGAATTAGAATGAACTAGAATGGCTATGATTAGTGAAATAGCGGACATTTTCAATTGGTGAAAAATATAATTTTCCCATTTGACTTTTTATCTGAACACGTTAACATAAAGTTCGTGAAGAAGATTTAATAAATTTTTAACACGATTTACTTTATATTGAAGGAGCGACCTTATGAGTGAATCTACTGAAAGATCCAGAGTCAAAATAGAAGAAGCCGAAGATAAAGTCATTGGTGCCATTGCAGAGACTATGGATTTATATGGGGTCACACCAGCTGCTGCAAATTTATATGCGACGATGTACTTCAAAGATCAGATGACGCTTGATGAAATGCGTACAGAACTCGAAATGAGTAAACCAAGTATGAGTACTAGCGTCCGCAGGCTCCAAGAAATAAAAATGGTAAAAAAACATTTACACGCGGTTCTAGGAAACATACTTATGTAGCAGAGAAAAATTTCTTCCGTTCCTTTATGGGGTTTTATTGTCAGATGTGGGAACGAGAAGTGAAAATGAATATGGAAGCAATTGAGGAATCACAAGGAGATTTCATAGATATTATAAAAGATTCCACCAGCACACCAGAAATTGTTGCAGAAGCAAAGAAATACTATGATCAATTAGAAGAGTCTAAAACATACTATCACTGGTTGGATGACTTAGTTGCAAGTATAAGAAGCGGTAAGATATTTGAATTTTTACCGAAAGATTAACAATATAAAGTGGACAAGAAGTTACCTACTTATTTGAATGAAAAATTGGAAGATGTATGATCAACAAATCCGCAAGCTTATTGACTATGCAGAAAGTACCGAAGAGTTTCTGGATGGGGCCTAAGAAATGGTGTGAATAGAATCAACATTTAATTGGTGAATGGGGAACATAAGGCATAGACGTAGGAAATCCAGAAGTTAGTCGCTCATTTATTGTGGGGGCTAGCTTCTTTTTTGGTATTGATGAAAATATTGTCGCAGAAAAGTTACTCTAACAATCACTTCCATAAAGTCTGTGGTATTTTTTCTTTTTTTCAGTGACAGTTTACCGTACTTAAAAAGAGACTACTTTCCAATATAGGAAGTAGTCTCTTTAGTTTAATAGCTTTAATACATATGGAGGTAATGTAAGTAAAACCTATATCATGCCGCCCGTAAGAAAAGAGTGCGGTATATGTAACATCTTTGACAGGAGTTTATTGTTTTTCACTTGATTGCGTTAGCAGAATGTTAGCGCTGACAAAATGATGTAGGAGTATTTATCTTAACCTGAAAACTCTATTGTATTTTTTTACTAAGTGTTTTTAATTTATTGTACTTAAATATAGGTTTAATGACTCTTCTACTTCATTGGTGACTAACTTAATAAAGTCATCGTATTCTTCTTGTGTATGTGCTTTATCTAATGCTTCATAATAAGCTATTCGATTTTCCACTTTAATAACAATTGGTGGAAAACCATCTTTCATGAGTTCTAAATTTAATAACAAACGTGATGTCCTACCATTTCCATCAATAAATGGGTGAATTCCAACAAAAATAGCATGTAGCATAGCTCCACGAGCAACCGGATGCAATTTTTTCGTTTCTGCTTGTTCATACCAAGCCATCAACTGCTCCATCTCTTCTTTTATGAGGAAGGGAGTTGGAGGTGTATGCTTAGCACCAGAAATAAAAACTTGCTGATCCCGATATATACCTGCGTATTCATCATCAATTCCTTTTAATATAAGTCGATGTAGATTCTTAATTTGCCACTCCGAAAAAGGTTCATCCTTTTGTACAATCTCCTCTACATATTTGATGGCATCCCGATGATTAATAACCTCCAAGTGTTCACGTAGCGTTTTGCCACCAACAGTAATTCCTTCTAGAACTACCTTCGTTTCGTTGATAGTTAAGGTGTTTCCTTCAATTGCATTTGTATTATATGTCCATTCGAGTAATAACTTTTCACGTAGGCTTTTTACTGTATATTTAGGTAATGGTCGATTGGCATCTAGATGTTCCTTCTTTTGATTAATAAGTTCGAACATTTGCTTCACCTCTCTCACTGAGACAATACTTAAATTGAGAATACCAGTGTTGCTCTGAATATACCTTCTAAACCAATTTTAATCAAATATTTGATTAAAGGTATTTCTATTTTGCACCAATCTATTTTCCTCAGTTTCATTACCCGATTGTCATTAATACTGTTCAACTTAGAATGGCATGGCTTTTAACCAACCGAGTAACTTTCTTGTCCATATTTTAACTTTACTCAATTATACATACTATTCCGATAATATTAGTATCATCCGTTTGACTTATATATCAAAGAAAGCTTAACATTTAACGTTTTATAACTTAACTAGCAAAAAGTGAAACCGTTCTCCGTTTTTTCTGAGGGAAGCCATGAGAATGGTTTTCCTCCTTTATTGTCTTGTGGAGAGTACATAGGCATATCTTCATATCAAACTCCGATTTGTGTTATTCTTGAAGTATTATAGTAACAATTTGTCGAGGAATAGGAAGGACTCAAAAGGGGGTGATGAACTATGGAAAACTTCTACTCTTCTACGCTTGAGAGTTTGGAAAGAACATTCATGCCGCATACCTCCGAATACCAGCGCTACATCGATTTTCACACGATGAAAGAAATGAAGCAGGTCATCAAAGGGAAACTCCCTGTTTATTTCGGTCTCCATGTAAAAGAACTGGTAGAGATGAACACGAGATATATTTTGGATGTATTTTGGAACGGTGTCTTTTTTACCGTAGTTATTCCAGCTTCCAACACATTCAAGGGTACGATCGAGGTGTGCGGAAAGCCGCCGCATATGCTGCTTGGCCGTTTCGAAATGAGAGAAGAAGAAAAAACACTTTCCACTACGTTATTGAAAGATGAATTCACGAGAAGAAAAGGACTAGGGGACACATTGCGTGATTTTTCGAATGCCTTGTTTACGTATCTGGATTCCTACGTGGAGCAAAAGGAAAAATCCGGAGAGGACACAACTTTGGAACATCCCGGAGAAGCCATCCTCGAAAGCTGGGACTTCCCGTTTCTCGAGAAACACCCTGACCTCCAAAAGGAATGGGCGTCTCTAAAGAAACGGACAGTGAAACAATTCAAACGAATGGAAGAATTAGAAATAGAAGAACAACACGCCCTTGAAACGATGATGGACAAAGACGTTCCTAACTTCATCAAATCGTTTCAGCGATTGTCGGATGTCAATAAGGAAAATCGGAAAGACGAACTGTTGGAGACGATGTACGATTTGCGTAAGTTCATCACCACACTTGAGCAAAAAGAAGAAGAAAGTTATGCGCATAATTTTTCCAGAAGCAAGGGAATTATTACTTCCAAGTATAACAAAAAAGAAGAGAACTTCTTCTCGCAGAAGTAAAAAAGATGTTTAGCAACCGGACGTTTTACTTTTCTCGAAACCAACTAATAGCAGATAGGAGATAGACATGAGTAAAAATTCTTTCCATAGAGACAAAGAAGCTGAAATGAATCATCAGGACTTGAGAGAAGCGATGACTCTTATTGAAAAAGAAGATATCGACCGCCTGAATGCAGAGGCCGAAGCCTACGCGGAAAGGTTCAAACCTTCCAGTGACGACTCCCTTTCAGAAGTGATGAGAGAGCTCGGGGACCTCGGAGAGAAGGAACAGCGAATCGCTGGGGAGACGATGGAAACGTTGAAGCGCCCGGTAAACGATCTTATGACCAAAGGCAATAACGAGATTCCTGAAACGTTGAGTGAACTCGAGGTTATCGTGTCGGACCTTGATCCGAAGCGTACCGAAGGCAACAGTGTTCAGAGATTCTTTTATAAACTTAGTAAAAAACAGTCAATCGACCGCTACATGAAGAAGTATGAAACGGTAGACTCGAAGATTGATACGGTTGTTCGCAGTCTGCTGGCGGGGAAAGACCGCCTTGAAGAAGACAGCGTCGAATTACAACTTATCAAAGAAAACGCCCAGAATCGCATTTATGACCTGGACAAGCAAATCTATCTTGGGAAGAAGCTGTTTGAGCTTTTGAAAGAAAAAGAAGCTAACGGCGAATACGACCTGGCGCTGCTTAATGAAGGAAAAGAGAAGATCATTACGCGCACGAGAAACATGACCCAGATGAAAAGCGTGCTGCATCAGAGTATTTCTTCTGTGGATATTATCAAGAAAAATAATGAAAAGCTGAAGGAATCGATTCGTAATGCAGTTACGCTAACGAAAAATATTATTACCGTCTCCGCTTCGATTCAGTTGGCTTTGAATAATCAGCGGAAAGTGATCGATACCGTGAACGGCGTCAATAAAGCGACCGAGCAGATGCTAGTCTCGAACTCCAGGAATCTGAAGGAGAATGCGGAAGAGACGACACAGATGATGGAGAATCCGGCGATCAGTATGGAAGCTCTTCAGGAGTCTTTTGATAACGTATTCGAAGCACTGAAAACGACTGAGCAGTCGTCCGAGCGTATCATCACTTCGAGTGAACAGTTCATTGAAGAGATGGATGCTTTAAACGAAAACGTCCGGCAAAAATTATCCCAGACCAGGAACCATACACAAAGAGCGCTTCGTGACTGAAGCGCTCTATTATACATTGCGATTTGTGCGACACTAGAGAGTTACTTCTATACAATGACCCCCAACTCCCTTCCTTTTTCCTGCTAATAAAAAGTAAATCCCTACAAAGTTTCAAGGACCGTAACAATCGCGTGATAAGTCACATCCCAGATTCACTGCTTAGCCGTACTAAAGAAAGTCTGCTGGTTCATCTGCCAATGGTTTTTAAAACTATTGCTCTAATCCTGCTACGCCGAATCCCCCGGCTCCAGAATGAGTCGAAATCATACCGCCCGCTTGGATCCATCTTATATTTTGGAATCCGTTTTCTTTGGCAACCTCATTCATCCGCTGCTTGACCCTTTCATCGAGTCCGATTGAGTAGATAAAATAAAGCTGCTCTCTATCGATGTTGAATTCATTTAAGTAATCACTCAAGAGTTTTTCAGTAGCACTAATCATTTTCCCGCGGTACTTCTTTGTAGACATAAGCTTTCCATCCTTCAACTCTATGCATGGCTTTATTTTCAACAGAGCTCCAATCAGAGATGCCATATTGCTTACCCGTCCTCCCACTTTAAGAAACTCCAGGCTGCCTGGGATGAAAGCAAGCCTTGATTTAGGAACGATTGCCTCTATTTTTTCGACTAAGCGTTCCGGTTCAATGCTAGGTTCTTTTTCTAAAACTTTAGCGGCATACAATACTATCGCAGCTAATCCTCCAGTAACGTTCAGAGCATCAATGAGAAAAATGTCTTCAAATTCTTCCGCAGCAATGACAGCATTTTGAAAAGAAGAAGACGCTTTTGATGTATAACCAATATGTATAATGATGCAATCTGGGAAATTCTCTCTTATAGTTGCAAAAAACTCTTGATACTCATGAGCATTTGTGGAAGTAGTAGAGGGTATTTTCTTCGTACGTCCGTAATAGTCATAAATATCCTGGACCGGCAAAGAACCGTCTAAATAATCCTTTCCATCCATAATGATGTGCATGGGAACTACTTGAACATCGTACTTTTCAGCTAAATCACCCGGTAAGTCGGCACCACTTTCGGTCGATAAGATTATCCTTCGCATTCTATTTCCCCCTTGGTTATATTTAAGCCCGCGTTCACTCTTCCTACATTATACTTTAACTATACATGAGAAAACCGTATTAGCATTGTGATAACTTTTATTTGCCGTGCTTTTAGTGCACATTTCGGGGATTTGATCACTACTGCAGATGTGAGGATCTATGAAAAACCGGCTTCTCTTTTATCTCCTCCATACACATCTCTACCAAAAACTCGCCACTCTTGCCTCCACCCTCAACTCCCTGCCTACACCTCAAAACCACGAATATAATATATAAAAAAGACCCGATCCCAAAATGGAATCAGACCCTTCTGTTATTCAGCTTTTATGTGTATTGGGCGAGATTGAGACAAGGAACCTATCCCTCCACCCCCCATGACCAATCCAACCCATTAAATGATTAAAAAACAACTTATCAGAATATGGACGGTTCGTATAGTAGAAAAAAAGCTTATACACTGAATTAGAAGATTTTATTGAAATTACGTCAATGGCAAAGAGAAGCAATGCATACACAGAAATCCAGTGACCTCTCCTCTTTTCGCCTCAACTTATGTTCCATTGAGCATGAGGTGGTACCAAGAGTAAAAAGCATTGTGGCAACAAGTGAAAACTGGTTTTTTTAAGCATTAAATTATCCCTCCTAATAGAAAAGCAGAAAAAAATCAGCTTCAATATTATGAAGCTGATTTCTAGAAGTTACTTAGTCGATAATAGCCCAATAGGCTGGCTTTAATTTGTAGTTTGGATCAAAAACAAATGGTGCATCTTTGCCCAGGCCATCATCACTGTACTGAGTCGCACGGTCATCCAGCCATGTATGGTTGTCGGCAATACCCCAGAACGTTACACTGCTGATATCAGCATCTAATTCTTCATATAGATTGAACAACTGATCATAGCGGTCAGCCTGTGCTTCAAGGATATTTTCTTCACTGTTTACAATTTCTTCATAAGTGTTGTACTTGCCACTTGGTGGCCAGCCGTACAAGCTCACATCTAGCTCAGTAACCTGGTTATCTAATCCAAGGCTAGAAAACATTTCAAAAGAAGTTCTTATATCATCGATGGAAGGCCATCCAATTTGAACGTGCGCTTGATGACCCACACCATCAATCGGCACTCCTTCAGCTAACAACCCTTTCACAAGATTATATAAATTTTCTCTTTTTTGCGATACTTCTGTATTATAGTCATTGATATAAAGATTGGCATCTTCTCCGCCATACTCTCTAGCTGTTTCGAATGCTACTTTAATGTAGTCTGTACCAGTAAGCTGGTACCAAGTACTGTCACGCAAGCCATCGGTTTCTGGAGAGGCCACATCAGCAACTGCTTCGTTAACAACATCCCATGAATCGACTACATCCTTATAGCGTGTAACGACTGTTTTAACATGAGTTCTTACCCGCTCCAGCAAAAGCTGTTTGTTTTCCTCGCGTTTTTCTGGATCGGTTTCATCGACCATCGGTTTTCCTTCTTTATCTAAGAAGAACCAGTCCGGTACCTGGCTATGCCAAATCAATGTGTGAAAACGAAGGTCCATGTCATTCTCTTCAGCAAACTTTACGATCTTATCCGCTTCTTCAAAGTTGAATTTGCCTTCTTCAGGCTGAATGTTAATCGGTTTCATCACATTTTCAGCTACAATACTATTGTAATGCTTCTTTAAAACCTGGGCGCTTTTTCCTTTTAGCTGGTAAGGCTCCACAGCTGCGCCAATATTAAAAGAGTCATCGTATCTTTCATCCAGTTCCACAGGGGCACCCATCGCGTTTCGGGAGTTTTCATATGCAGCACTACCAACTCCTGGCAGTAACAAGGCCAAAGCTAGTCCAGAAATAATTGGTAAACGTAAGACTTTTAACATGTTTTAATCTCTCCTTTTAAAAGATTTTTTCAAGCTTTAAAAAGTCTCTACTAAACCCCCTTGTAAAATCAGTCGTTTTGAAAGGGCTTTCACTTTTGGGCAAACCCATATGTAAGTAACCCTTTCACAGAAAATCATATCACCATAAACTTAGTTGGTCCAGTGTACAAACTAAGTTTTAAGAAAATTAAGAAAACGGAACTATTCCTTTCTCTACTTAATATAGTTCATTTGGCCTGTATTCTTCTATATCATAGACTTTATAACGATTCTCCTTATCTATCTTCTTATTTAAATCTCGTTTCCAATCAATAAAACATCTTTATATTCTTCGAGTATGTTCCAGCCACACGGCTTTTTGTACAGAATGCATCAGCCACTTCTTTGGTGTACCAATGGATCGCTTCAATAGTTGTTAATTCATTAATTTTAGGAAGCTGCTCTTTCATATCTAAACTCTATTTCTTAGAATACCATCTTTTCTTCTACCAAATAGTTAAAAAATGCCCTGATACGTTGCAGCTTCGTGTTGATAGTTCCAGCTGAATTCCCATTGTTTTGGCAGTAGATAAGATACCTTTTCACATGTTGACTATCAACTTCTTCTACATTCAAGACTTTATTTTCGTGACAGTAATCAACAAATCCACCTAACAATACTTTGTAGTTTTGTATATTTACATTAGTGGTGTTCTTAAATTTACTATCTTCAATTCTTTAAATGCAAACTTTAACAGCACAAAAAAGACTCCCCCCTTTTAGGAAGTAGTCCTCTATACTAACTATTTATACATTAAACAGCTTCACAAAAGCTAGGTTTGGGCGTGTAGGAATTCTCCTACACGCCCTATTCACTTGGCTAATTAATAGGACAATAATAAGACTCGCAGTACATTGTTATATTAAGGTTTCCATCGCTAAGTTAATTTATAAAACACCTAGTGGATTAACAGACACAATTCAAGAATAGGATTCAAAATATTTTTTTAGAACAAATAAGGATTTTATTTTATGACCAACACACTTCGTCGATCTCATAATCTTCTGAGGCATCCGCTTCCCCAGTTATACAAGAAAAACATCCCTGGTAAGCAACTGCACTGCCAATAGCCCAAATTTCCTGATTACAGTTGAAGCAGCTTGCCCCATTTTTCTTATCCTTAACAGCTTCTTTAATCCTTTTCTTTAATTTGCTTGGTTCTTCGGCAGGATTACTCTTACAATGCTTATTTACAAATGAGTCTATAGAAATAGGTACCATAAATGATTTCCTTTCTTATCGTTATTCTTTTATTAACTAAAGTGCTTTAACTTCTTTTCAATACTAACTAAGAAATGTATTTACTCTTTTGTGTATTTTAGTTAAAGATTTTTTAAATTCAATATAAATAAACACCACTGTATTGGAAGTTTGATTTAATATAAAGTTCATAAACCAAAAAAACTTCTCTGCGAACTATAAATCATAAAGCTATTTTTATATAAACAAGTCTATAGACGTCGATGTAACGACTGGAGCCTTATCTTTTAATGACTTTCCCATTCATCCGTTCAACCCATTGATGGAGAAGGCTATTATACCGGGCCAAATTTTTGTGGATTTTAATGGCCACTTCTTCATTATAGGTATGGACGGTCAAATTACGATCATTTACCATTTCCAACGCCAGAACGGTCTCTTCATCCTTCAATAAGTAGACCTCCCTGCAACTGATTGCAAATGGTAGCACCGCTTGCTATGGGCTTAGCAAAGCTTGCACAAGAGTTTCCTTTTTTAACGACTTTAGCACCCTGTTCGCCGTAATCGTTGACGTAATCTTTCCATAAAACCCCCTCCTCTTTCACTTGTTGGACTAGAGCTTCTTTGGCATCATGTCTTTTGTCTATCAAAATAACTTCATCTGCTGCCCACTACTATTTTCTTCATCGTTGCCTTGAAGCTTGTAATTCATCGATTTATACCCCTGTATGCGCTTTTCATACATGGCCTTCAACTCGGGCACCTGATAATCAACATAATCATACACTTTCACCACATTCTTATCCGTATGAACGCGATGCAATCTACCGACATATTGCTGGAGCGTTCCTTTCCAGCCGATTGGCATGGCAAGGAACAGAGTGTCCAACCTGGCATTGTCAAATCCTTCTCCGATATACTTTCCGGTTGCAATAATAAGCCACTCTTCATTTTCCGAAAGGTTTTTTATAAGCTTTAAGCGTTCTTTCTCTTCTTGCTTACTCAGCTTGCCTGTTAACACGATTATATTCTTAGCAAATCCATCAAAGAGCTTCTCCAATTCATGCACATGTTCAATCCGCTCTGTCAAAATAATTGGATGCGCATTATTCTCAAGTTCTTTTAATACATCATTGAATATCATCTTGTTCCGTTGTTCATTAATAGCCAAATTTGCATAAACCTTCTGAATGTTGTCACCGTTATTTTTGAAACTAGTGAACCGCGGAATAAGCACATGGTCAAACGGATGGAGTTTTGACTGACTTTTTGCGGTAACCTTATAACATACTTCTCCACACTGCATGGCAACTATTTTTTGCAACCCGTCTTTTCTAGTTGGTGTTGCAGTTAGTCCGTGAACATAAGTAGCCTCAACTTCCCTTAATACTTTTTCAAAGCTTACCGCTGAAATATGGTGGCATTCATCGACAATTACCTGTCCATAGCCTTTGATTTTTTCGCGCCCATCTTCTGATCTGCTCAAAGTCTGAATCATAGCAATATCCACTTTACCTGTTGGTTTCTTTTTACCTCCACCGATTTGACCAACCTTGTTTCCATCCAAATTAATAAAGGCCTGCAAACTTTCTTTCCACTGGGTAAGCAGTTGCTTGGTGTGCACGATGATTAACGTGGTAATATTTCTCTCTGCAATTAGCGCTGCCGCCACAACAGTTTTACCAAAACCAGTTGCCGCTGATAGGACACCACAACTACTTATCTTCATAGCGTAAACCGCTTCATTTTGTTGTGGCAGAAGACTCCCACGAAAATGAATATTGTGACTGCTGCCTTTGTTGGTTTGATCATCGATGTAGAAGTTGATTTTGTTCCTAGATAAAATAGCTTTTATATCTTTCAGACAGCCGCGCGGAATAACCACCGAGTCCTCCACCTCATAACTACAGTCAATTTTTCTGGGGATGTTGTAAGTAGACAGCCTTTTGGATTGTGCTTTAAAAAATTCAGGATTATTGATGACGGATAGCTTTATTAACTCGTTCAAAATATTTGATGGAAGCTTATTTTTGGGGATATGTATGCCATTTTTTCTTATGATGGTTATTTCAGAAGGTATATTTACATCATATGATGTTGGTTTACTTTTCACAGTATAGCTGCTGGAATCATTGTGCTTCACCAGAATTGATTCAACCGTTTTATTACTGATTTTTTTTACAGACTCCAGATACGACCATTGATCAATGTATGGTTCAAATTTTTCATTAACAAAGACACTATAGCCATTTTTCCTAGGGTATTGCTGTAAAGGTAGTGCAATCAGGTTTCCAAATCCGCCTTTTGGCATTGTATCCTGATTTGGAAAAAACCGATCAAACGAATCGACACCTGTCTCGTAACGCTTTTCTAGGGTCCGGTTCATAAGAAGATTTCCTAATCTACGAGCAGTTTTCGCCGCCATTTTATCGCTGAAAAAAATCCAGACATGGCAACCATCTCCGGATCTGGAGATTTCCATGCTTGCGGGTACGCCTACATCTTTACAAACACCAATGAAAGTGAGAGCGTCCTTTTGCCAGCCTTTTTTATCAAAATCAACAGCCAAAAACCAGCATGTTTCATCTTTTAATAAAGGATAGATGCCAATAGTTTTATTGCCACGCAAGTGATTCTCAATGACATTATCCGTTAGTGGCAACAACTCACGCTCTTTATATTTTTTATTGGGTTCATATTTACGTGCCGGCGCATAGTTTGACTCTCCATTGAACCCCCACTGCACCGCATATACGTCTGTCCGTCCTTTAAACAGACTTCTGAAAATAGTGATGCGCTTCTGTAAGATTTCAGCTTTCGCAAGGTGTTGACCATGTTTGTCTTGATGGTTAGAGACAGAAATTTGATGTTTTGCCAGCAATTCTTTCAATTTGTGATTTTCATCTTTTAGCTGGGTGATTTCTTCTAATGCAATTTGCAATCTCCGCTCCAAATCGTTCATAGATCATCCCTCATCATGCAGTTTGATCTCGCTTTAAAATAATTTGAGCCGTGCCTAACTAATATCATTCATTTGCTTATGAAACCTATTTCTATTGTAAAATGAGGATGTCCATCTGTCTATTAGAAGAATATTCACTTTTTTCATGTCCTAACAAGCTTTGGATAACTTCGATTGGCGATTAATTATTAAGTATATAAGTAGCATAACTATGTCTTCATAAAGAGAGAACAGCATTCAATCCATTGTTATACCTCCAAGGGCCGTTGATACTGAACTCTATTCATCCATCAATCATAAAGAAAATCGGGAATGGGTTAAAATAAATCAAATAACCTGAATTAAGCATGAACTTGAAGATATCACAAATGCTAATGCTTATGTAGTAGGTACAACAAATAATGTTTCTATAGAAGAAATGAAAGAAAGCGCGAAATCAAGATTTTCATATCTGATTACACGCGCTTTGAGGGCAAATAGCTACTCTATTTATCTATTACAAACCAACTTGACCGACAGCGTATGTTGCGTGCTCTGTGCTGAATCCTTCATAAGTCAATTGGTCAATTAAACCCTGTCTTGAAAAAGAAGTGTAATCAAGATAGTTTTGAGCCATATTAACCGCTTGTTCTTGCCAATCAACCGTGATGTTTTCTACACCATATGTTGCATCTTCTGTGCTAAACCCCTCATACTCTAATTGATCGATCAATCCTGATTTAGAGAATGCTGTGTAATTCAGATAGTCTTGAGCCATATTAACCGCCTGCTCCTGAGAAACAGTTACACTGGCTTCTTTAGCTTCTTGTTCTTCTTTAGCTTTACGCTCTTCCTCTTCTTTAGCTTTCCGTTCTTCTTCCTCTTTGGCCTTACGTTCCTCTTCTTTCTTCGCCTGTTCCTTGGCTTCTTGCTCTTCTTGCTCTTTCTGTGCTTGTTCCTCGGCTTTCTTAGCCTCTTCTTCTTGTTGTTTAACCTTCTCTTCAGCCTCTTTATCTTCTGCGGAAGCTTCAGCTGTAACCTCTTGAGCAACAGGTGCTTCTTCACCTATCGATGCTAAAATCAGCGCTATGACTACAAGTGCGAACAGGCAACTACCTGATTTCGCAAAGTTCTTTAGCCTGTTCCCCTTGCCTTTCACAAAGGCTAAGACAATAAAGACTATCATACCTGCTAGAGCCGTTAACATTAAAATCATTAAGAATGTTTCCACTGATTATTCTCCCCTTATTTAGTTTTAAACATCCCATACTATTACATCATGTATAAATCCATATTTACCATTTAATTCATGTTATTAAGCCTTTTTAACCAAAAGGACTCGCTGACTGCCAAGATACCCTTCAATTTCGTGAGGACAGATATTCATTGGGTATATCCTCCCCAGTATCGGTTTTTAAAATGAATAAGGGCTTATGTGCCACTATTAAAATGTCCCCATTCGAACACTAAAAGTGGATGGGGGGTGGTTCTCAAAAATAAAGATCTCACTCCCCACTCTTTACGACATACCGACACCTCTCTCCTAATTGAAGCTGGCGTAGGAGTTAAGGAGATCATCCAAAAGCGTAGGCCATGGAGACATAAATACAACTATGAATATTTTACGCGCATATTACTAAATAGCTGAAGAAAAAGCCTCCCAAAAGTTCAGCTAACTTATGAAAGGCTCTTTAGATTTATATTGTTTTTCTAGCTAGGTATGTCAAAATTATGTCAATCTGACTTCCAGAGTAAAGTTAAACCCTTGATATCAAGGGTTTTCTAAGTGATGCTGTAACATCTTTACGTCTTTTTACGGGCAGTTATCTTGAAATCAAGTCTTCCACATAAGGGCAGAATAACGGAAAACTTGAATTCGAGATAATGCAGAAATTAGAAAGTTTTATGGAAATATTTACTGTGTAGTAATTCGTTTGATAACAGTATTATCAACGGTTCATGAAGAGGAAAGATTGATTTTTTATTCCTCCAAGATGTGAAGAATGAGAGATTAATATTACAACGCAGTATTAGCAGTATTATAAGTACCCCTACTATTAATCAAGGGATATTGAATTAAAGTTATTAATAAATTTTTGGGTTATGCTGATTTTAATGTTTAATCTAAATCGTTTGAAGGAAACAAGAATACAAGCTATGTAGCTGAGAACCAAGGAGGAATGATAGTGGACGTAACTCTTTTACTTGAATATGGATGGATACTTCTTGTGCTTATAGCACTTGAAGGGATATTAGCAGCTGACAATGCTCTCGTGATGGCCATTATGGTAAAACACTTGCCAGAGGATCAAAGAAAAAGAGCGCTCTTTTATGGGCTTGCCGGAGCATTTATTTTCCGTTTTGCTTCCCTTTTTGCCATATCGTTTTTGGTCAATGTCTGGCAGGTTCAAGCACTCGGAGCTATTTATCTCCTGTTCATTGCCATTAATCACATATTTAGGAAACTAGTCAGAAAAAAACCAGCTGCCCATACTGATGAGGTTAGGGAAGAGAAAAAACATTCTGGATTCTGGATGACTGTCTTGAAAGTAGAGCTGGCAGACATCGCTTTTGCAGTGGATTCTATTCTGGCTGCAGTCGCATTAGCGGTATCCCTTCCAGTAACTCCACTGCCTGCGATTGGAGGACTTGATGGAGGTCAATTTCTTATCATCTTTGCAGGTGGATTAATTGGATTGATTATTATGAGATTTGCGGCTAATTTCTTCGTCACATTACTACACAAAAAGCCCGGCCTTGAAATCGCAGCATTTATGATTGTCGGGTGGGTCGGTGTTAAATTAGCTGTTTATACAATGTCACATCCAGAACTTGCTGTTTTATCTGAAGGATTTGCAAAATCACCAATTTGGAAAGGAATATTTTACACAGTATTAATAGTAATCGCACTTGGCGGTTGGTTTTTATCTAAAGAAAAAGAAGGTAGCGACCAAGCAAATGAATAAAACAAATTGACACAAGTTGCTTCTAGAGAGTTAGCGAAAGATAACATTACAGTTAATGCGTATTGTCCTAGAATCGCAACAACAGGTATGTGGGACTGTTTAGACGAAAAATTCATGGACGTAACAGGCACTTAAAAAGGTGAAGCATTAGAACAATATTCTTCTTCCATTTCATTAGGTCGTACACAAAAGCCAGAGGATGTTGCAAACTTAGTAGCATTCTTGGCTTCTGAAGATGGAGATTATATTACTGGACAGGCGATTTTAATTGACGGTGGCATAATATACAGATAACCACGTGGATGACTTAAAAATAAGCTCCATATATGATTACAGACCCCAATTCAAACATTTTAGAATTGGGATCTATTAAGACCTTATATAGAATCGCTAAACCATCATCGAGCGATGGTACATTGAAAAGTTCAGCACCTACACCTCACCATTAGATATCATTATCTTCTGATTGATACACATTAACTGTAAAGATATATCCTTTCTTTAAATATCTCGACAGTAATCTTCAATTATCTCAATATTTAAAAATAAAAGGAAAGCCTCTCAAAAGTTTATAAACTCTTGAGAGGCTTTTAGATTTAGTAAAAGATTTTAAAAACCAGTCAAATTGTTCTCAAACCCTATGTTTAAAGAGCTTTGGGCGCTATCACATCATGCCGCCCATTCCACCCATGCCGCCCATGTCTGGCATACCGCCGCCACCAGCACCAGCGTTTTCTTCATCAGGGTGATCCGCTACAACCGCTTCAGTTGTTAGGAACATCGCTGCTACAGATGCTGCGTTTTGCAGTGCGGAACGTGTAACTTTTGTTGGATCTACGATACCTTGTTCCACCATGTTGACCCATTCGCCTGTTGCTGCGTTGAAACCAACGCCAACTTTTTCGGCTTTAAGTCGTTCTACGATAATGGATCCTTCAAGTCCAGCGTTGAAAACGATTTGGCGAACTGGTTCTTCAAGCGCACGTAGTACAATGCTTGCACCAGTTGCTTCGTCGTCTACTAGGCCAAGACCTTCTACGGAGTGGATGATGTTTACAAGAGCTGTACCACCACCGGCTACGATACCTTCTTCTACCGCTGCTCGTGTAGAGTTTAGGGCATCTTCAATGCGTAGTTTACGTTCTTTTAGTTCGGTTTCAGTTGCAGCACCAACTTTGATAACTGCTACGCCGCCTGATAGTTTAGCTAGGCGTTCTTGTAGTTTTTCTTTGTCGAATTCAGAAGTAGATTCTTCTGCTTGGGCACGGATTTGAGAAACGCGGGATGCGATTTGCTCTGGGTTTCCGTTTCCTTCGACGATTGTTGTATTTTCTTTCGTAATGACTGCTTTAGAAGCGCGTCCTAATTGATCTAATGTTGTATTCTTCAGATCAAGTCCAAGGTCTTCAGTAATCACTTGGCCGCCTGTTAGAGCCGCAATGTCTTCAAGCATCGCTTTACGGCGATCTCCAAAGCCTGGCGCTTTAACAGATACAGCGTTGAACGTTCCGCGAAGCTTGTTTACAACGATCGTTGCTAGGGCTTCTCCTTCTACGTCCTCAGAGATAAGAAGTAGAGGCTTGGACTGTTGAACAACCTGCTCAAGTACCGGAAGAACTTCTTGGATATTGTTGATTTTCTTGTCTGTGATTAAGATATAAGGATCTTCAAGAGTCGCTTCCATTTTATCCTGATCAGTCACCATGTATGGAGAAGCATAGCCGCGGTCAAATTGCATACCTTCTACGACTTCTAGTTCTGTGTTAAATCCTTTAGATTCTTCAATTGTAATAACGCCATCGTTACCTACGCGCTCCATAGCTTCAGCGATTAGCTGGCCTACTTCATTATCAGTAGCAGAGATGGAAGCTACTTGGGAGATAGACTCACGGCCTTCGATTGGCTTAGAAATTTTACGTAGTTCTTCAGTTGCTACGGCTGTCGCTTTTTCAATTCCACGACGAATGCCCACAGGGTTCGCACCAGACGTTACGTTTTTAAGTCCTTCGCGAATCATGGCTTGTGCAAGTACAGTTGCAGTCGTTGTACCGTCACCTGCAACGTCATTTGTTTTAGAAGCAACTTCGGATACGAGTTGTGCTCCCATATTTTCGAAGTGATCTTGAAGTTCAATTTCTTTTGCAATGGTTACCCCGTCATTTGTAATTAGTGGAGAACCGTATTTTTTATCAAGAACGACGTTACGTCCTTTGGGTCCTAGAGTTACTTTAACGGCATCTGCCAATGTATCTACACCACGAAGCATTGCGCGGCGTGCGTCTTCACTAAATTTAATTTCCTTAGCCATAAAAAATGCCCTCCTTATCAAAATTCGTATCGATAGAATTGTTCAATTTAACTAATTACTCAACGACAGCTAGAATGTCACTCTCGCGAATGATTAAGTATTCAGTACCTTCAAATTTAACCTCAGTACCTGCGAACTTAGAGTAAATCACATGGTCACCTGTTTTTACTTCCAGTGCAACCTTTTCTCCATTGTCTGTTACACGGCCTGTACCAGCTGCAATCACTTTACCTTCTTGTGGTTTTTCTTTTGCAGAGTCGGGAAGTACAATTCCGCTTGCAGTCGTTTGTTCTTCTTCTACTAATTCAATTACAATACGATCACCTAATGGCTTTAACAATTAGGACACCCTCCTTAGTCAGGTTCATATTACGATTTTTGTCGGTTATTAGCACTCTGTTACGATGAGTGCTAACACAATTCTTATCATAAGCAATTCATCATCTTTTTTCAAGTAGAAAGTATTAAATTTTCATCAACATTTTCCTACAAATTTCTCGCTTGTCCGAACCCTTATTCTTATCTGTCGTTTTTAAATTGTGATAAAATACATAAAGTATGGAAAGTCCCTGTTTTTTATTAAAAAAGGAGTCGTGTAAATGCCTAAACGATATTGGTTTATCATTTTAGCCTATGTGATCGCTCAGCTGTCCTCATTAGTTGGCGTTCCTCTTTTATATGTTTTTGGTTTAAGTGAGTCTGATGCCATCGCTATTTGGTCGATCATCAGCTTTTCGATTGCTACCATCGTCATTCTGCGTTTATTAAAACCAGATATGAAACAAGCCCAAACGAGAGGTGATCGTTCAAGCGCTGGTAAAATTGCGCTCTGGTCGGTTCTCGGTGTATTCATGGCTTTATTTGCACAAGGAATTGCCGCTGTGATTGAAACGGAATTACTAGGTATACCTGCAGGATCTGAGAATACAATGGACTTAATGAACATTGCGCGAGAAGCTCCTCTGTTTATTTTGTTACCTGTTGTATTTGCTCCGATCATGGAAGAGATTATCTTCAGAAAAGTAATCTTCGGAACGATTCATAAGAAAACGAACTTCTTTCTAGCGGTTCTAATTTCTGCGTTAATATTCGGTGCATTTCACTTTGATTTTATTCACATGCTCGTTTATTTTTCCATGGGTATCGTATTCGCTTTCTTATATGTAAAAACGAAAAGTATCATTACCCCAATCGTTGCTCATATGGCAATGAATTCGTTTGTTGTGCTTTCTCAGTTTTTCTATACAGAAGAAGACATTCGCCGGATGCAGGAACAATTACAAACTATTTTAACAGGAGGGTTCTTCTAAGATGAGGGCTTCTCCTTTGATAATGGCCGCTATTTATTTCTTTATGGGTATTGCCTTTACGTATATTGCTACCTATTCCGCTTCGGAAACGGTTTGGAATTTCCGTACATTACTTCCAGTCGTAGTGGCTACATTTAACTTTGCTGTAACGATTCGATTAATTAACATCCACCTAAAGATTAAACATTCGAAAGAAAATGAAAGGAACAAGTAATTAGTCACGGGGGAGGTTGTTCAACTCATGAAAGCCATTTTGCACGGAAATAGAGTTCGCTTAGGGAGTGTCACTGATCAACATTTAGAAATCATCTCCGAATGGTTTCATAACTCTCACTTTCTCAGACGCTTTGACGCCGTTCCCGCGGAGCCAAAAACGTGGGAATCACTGCAAGAGTGGCGAGATGAAGCGATGAAAAATAATAACCATTTTCTTTTTTCTATTTGCGACGGTAAGACCTTTATCGGTTATGTAGAACTTGACGGTATTCTTTGGAACCAGCGCAATGGCTGGGTGGCGATTGCCATTGGTCATCCAGACCACCAAGCTCAAGGATATGGCACGGAAGCTATGGAATTATTAATCAATTATGCCTTTCATGAACTCAACCTTCACCGCTTGCAGTTAACCGTTTTTGAATACAACCAGCCAGCTATATGGCTCTATGAAAAACTTGGTTTTAGGTATGAAGGTGCTCAACGAGAATTTATCCTTCGTGATGGAAAATCGTATGATATGTTCTTATATGGTTTACTCAAACATGAATGGGAAGAAAAAACTGCTGAAGAGCAACCGTAGCACTTCAAAAGTAGTTCTGTGGAGAAACATACGGAATAGCATACGAATAAGAGACCAAATCGCATATGATTTGGTCTCTTATTTTATCCTTATATATAAATGGTTATTGGATAATAACACTTGAATTAACATACAAAATCGCAACCCAAATATAATATCGAGATGATTGTGTAGAGAAAGGGGCGGATTTCATCGGAATCATGCTGTTCTACCGTTACTGTTAAAGTATGAGGTATCTGTTATATCTATTGAGCTACTAGTTAAAAAACGTGGTATGGCTAGGAGCTTAATTGGCGTGTATGCCTACCCTTGTAAAATCATTTCCAAATTTACATTACAGGTTAATTTGATGTCCTAAGCCGATCATTTCAATGGCAATAATTACACAACCCCACGATTTTCACGTGTGCCCACGGAAAGCGAGTGATTTCCCGGACCTTCTAACGCCATCCTTTGTAACGGAAGCCACTGGAATGTCTCAAAGCTGCCTTCCCATAAGGGCAGAAGTAGATCATTTCAATGGCAATATTCACACAGCATCCCGATTCTCACGTATGAAGCTTCTGCTCACGTGAAGATGTTTCCGTTCTCCTCACGAAAGCAAGAAGGTCCGGGAAATTGTGAGACTCCTACCTTTAAAAGCGGAGGCGCCTTGGTCAGCGGCGTATGGACTGGACTGAGCTGTCGGAGATAAAGGAAACACGAAGAACATCGTGATTCGATGTTGACTTATCGTACAGAAGCGAGGGAAGTCTCACTAGCCGCTAGGCGCCGGAGCTGGATAACGCCCGGTAGGATTAATGAACTAGATGTAGCCTTCGTCCTTATAAGGCATTAGAGCTGGGATGAACATGACCGGTGAGATCCCGCAAGGCGTAGCCTGAGGAAGCTCACCACATGCCCACGGAAAGCGAGTGATTTCCCAGAACTTCAAACGCCACCCTTTGCAACGGAAACTATCGGAATGTCTCGAATCTGAGCATTCCACAATCTGGGGCTTTAGTTTAACAAGAAAATATAAAAAAGAACGCTTGGGCATTAAAAATCCAAGCGTTTTTGTTTGTTATTTGTACTGTTATTTTAGATTATCCACGGTATCGGAACTACTTAAACTCTTCAGCAGTTTTTTTAATCTTTTTTATCATCTTGTACCCCTTTTAAAATAAACGAAAATGGAATCGCAAGGATAAGTACACCTGCAGAAACGAGAAAGGCTTCATTTAAAGTCTGCAATGTGGCTGTTTGCATAGTAATGTCAGGTGCAGCTGCGACTTGTGCCCGTCTGACTTCATAGTAAATAGAGAAAAACACGATACCTAACGATGAAGAGATTTGCCGAATGATATTATTCATTGCCGAACCTTGTGCTACAAGACTCTCGGGAATAGCATTCATCCCTGACGTTGTCGCCGGCATATTTCCCATACCCATCCCTAACCCACGAATGGTATTTAACACAAGAATGAGCCAATAAGGTGTCGATAACTTCAGCATACCTAGACCAACCGTAGCTGCAGCCATAATAGCTAAACCCGGCGGAACAACATACTTAGGACCTCTTTTATCTAAAATCCTTCCCCCTATCGACATAAAAATACCACTTGCCGCTGCCGCTGGAAGGAACAAAAGACCAGTCATCACCTCATTTAACCCATACACATTTTGAATAAGTAATGGCAGTAGAAAGATACCCGAAAACAAGCCAATTGACGCCGCAGATGTCACCACGATGGAAACCGAATAGGTGGGCACCTTAAACACTGATAAATTAAGGAGCGGGTCTTCCTGTCGATTTTCATAAAGTACAAAGGCGATAATTGCCATAAGGCCTGCTGCAATCAAGGTGATATTCAATGGGTCGGTTAACAACTCCAAGGTTCTTCCCCGTCCGAGAGCAAACAAAACCGAACCGATACCAAGCGTAATGATCATAAAGCCGATGTAATCAAATCGTTTTGTTGGGTCCGTTTCCGTAGGCTCCAAAAATTTCGCCGACAAGAGCAATCCCGTAAGACCAAAGGGGATATTAAAAGCGAATAGCCACGGCCAGTCAAAAAACTGAATCATGAATCCTCCCACAGTTGGACCAATGGCGGGTGCTACCATTGCAGCTACACCATAGACTCCAACAGCTAACCCTCTTTCATTTTGAGGGAATGAATTAAATATTAGCGCCATTGCGATCGGCATCATTAAACCACCAGCCATCCCTTGTATGGCTCGCGAAATAATTACCATCGCTAACGTCTGAGATAGTAAACCAGAGAGTGAACCTACAATGAATAAGCACAATCCCACAAGATAAACTTTCTTTTTACCAAACCGATCACCAAAATAACCAGTTAGCGGCATGGTCATTCCCATTGACACCATAAAAATCGTTAAAATCCAACCAACTGAAACAGCATTTGAATCAAATACGTCAATAAACCTTGGCAGGATCGGATTAAGCATACTGTTATTTAAAATGACGGTAAATGTTCCAAATAGAACAGATAGAACGACTAGCCATTTCTGAGGTATCTTGCTCATTCTCGTCCCTCCACACTTTCCAAACTCAAAGCATCTTATCTATACCCATTTATTAAAATCCTTAAAACGCCAAAAAGGACAACCTTAATGGTCGTCCTCTTCTTCCTCATCGTTATCTAACGGATAATGCTTAAGGAAATAAACAAGCGCCTGAAGTTCCACAGCTAAATCAATATGATGAACACGAACACTTGTCGGAACAGTGATTCGGGCAGGTGTAAAATTAAGCACACCAGAAATTCCTGCTTCGACAAGACGGTCCGCTATCCCTTGGGCAGCTGAGGCGGGTACCGTTAAAATCGCAACCGATATGTTCTCCATATGTTTTTCTAAATCATCAATATGCTTTATCGGCACACCACCTACCTGTTCTCCGATCCTTTTCTCACTTGCATCGAAGGCCACTTCAATTTTCGTATTATTATTTTTCATAAAGTTATAATTTAAAAAGGCGGTACCTAAGTTCCCTACCCCGATAAGAGCTACATTGGTTGTTTCATCGTGATCTAATGTTTTTCTAAAAAAAGACAGCAAATACTCTACATTATAGCCGTATCCTTTTTTTCCGAGCGCTCCAAAGTAAGAGAAATCCCGACGTATTGTTGCAGAGTCGACTTTCACTGCATCACTAAGTTCTTTCGAAGACACTCGCAGTTTTCCCTGGCTATGTAGATTATTAATAAATCGATAGTACAGTGGCAGTCGTTTGGCTGTCGCTTGTGGGATCTTTGAATGTTCTGCTTCCATCTTTTTAAGACCTCCTTTCATCGACCTTCTTCTCTATGATAATCACCCGTTTTACCTCCTGTTTTTTCCTCGAGGTAGGTTGGGCCTATAACAATTCCTTTATCTACTGCTTTACACATGTCGTAAACTGTCAGCGCCGTTGCCGATGCTCCGGTTAACGCTTCCATTTCAACACCCGTGCTTCCTTTTGTTTTCACTGATACACGAATAGTTAAAGCATACCCTTTTCTAAGATCCCAATCAAAAGTTACATCGATCCCATTTAACGGTAGGGGGTGACACATTGGAATCCAGTCCGGCGTTTTCTTCGCTGCCATAATTCCCGCAACCTGTGATACAGCAAGTACATCACCTTTTTCGACTTCACCGCTAGTAATTTTATTATAAATTGTTTCATTGACTTCAACACTTGTTCTTGCAACAGCCGTTCGAACTGTATCGTCCTTCTCTGAGATATCGACCATTCGAGCTCGACCTTGGGGATTAAAATGAGTAAATTCAGACATGTACTTGCTCCTTTACCAATTTTACAGTTAGTTATACAAACATTACTCCTATTTTACCAAAAAATCAATGGAAAGTGTTACATCATTCACAATCTTGAGTACCTCTCCTTGCTACTCTCATCGTATATAAGATACACTTATTTTATTGGGGTGAAACGACATGATTCTCATGCAATTAAATCAATTAACGAAACGCTTTGGCGCAGAGTTAATTTTAGAAAATATTAAATTAGATGTACAAAACAATGATCGGATTGCCATTGTTGGCAGAAACGGTTCCGGAAAAAGTACCTTGCTTAAAATGATGGCAGGTGAAATGGCTCATGACACCGGTGATATTTTTAAACCGAAAGAAGTGACCATGGGCTATTTAGCTCAAAATACAGGTCTCCAATCCAACGATACGATTTGGAATGAAATGGAGAATGTGTTCTCTCATTTGAAAGCCATTGAAAAGGAATTACGTTCAATGGAAGCAAATATGGCCAGCCCTGACCTTTTAGAAGATTATGAAGCTTATCAGAAACTGTTGAAATCATATGATGATAAACAAGATTACTTCAAATTGTCGGGTGGCTATCAGTATGAAGCCGAGATTAAGGCTGTCTTAAATGGGTTGAATTTTCATAACTTCGACTGGAGTACACCTATTTCTTCATTAAGTGGTGGTCAGAAAACTCGTTTAGCTCTCGGAAAGCTGCTATTAACGAAGCCAGACGTACTTATTCTCGATGAGCCGACCAACCACTTAGACATTGATACCCTATCCTGGCTTGAAGGTTACCTATCAGGTTATCAAGGAGCAGTTGTTATCGTATCGCACGACCGTTACTTTTTAGACAAAATTGTTAACACAGTATACGAAATTGCTCATCAGGGATCCAAAAAATATACTGGTAATTATAGTGATTATTTAAAGCAAAAAGAAATTGATTATGAACTTGAACTTAAACATTATGAAAAGCAACAGAGCGAAATTAAACAAATGGAAGAGTTCGTTCAGAAAAACATCGTCAGAGCAACTACGAGTAAACGTGCTCAAAGCCGTCGTAAACAGCTAGAAAAAATGGACAAGCTTGATAAACCCAAAACGGAACAGCAATCTGCTAAATTTAGTTTTCAAATCGAAAAGAAAAGTGGCAACGATGTACTAAAACTTAGAGACTTAGCCTTTCAGTATCAAGTCGATACCCCTTATTTATTTGATCAGCTAACTATCGATATACAGCGTGGCGACTCCTACGCCCTCGTCGGACCGAATGGAGTAGGAAAAACAACGCTACTCAAAACAATAATTGGTGAGTTACAAGCCGCAAAAGGCGAAATGAAAATTGGTACTAATGTACAAATAGGCTACTATGATCAAGAACAAACGAAACTAAAGTCAAAGAAATCCGTGTTGGACGAACTTTGGGATGACTATCCTTACAAAGATGAAAAGGATATTCGAACCATCCTCGGTAACTTCCTTTTCTCAGGGGAAGATGTACTTAAACCAGTATCAGCATTAAGTGGTGGAGAAAAAGCTCGCTTATCCCTTGCTAAACTAATGATGCAAGAAGCTAACTTCCTCGTATTAGACGAGCCTACAAACCATTTGGATTTAGACAGTAAAGAAGTTCTTGAATCTGCACTTATTGACTATCCGGGTACACTGCTTTTCGTTTCCCACGACCGATATTTCATCAATAAAATTGCTTCTCAAGTTGTTGAAATGAGCCCAGAGGAATCACGGGTATTCTTAGGCGACTATGATTACTATGTTCATAAGAAACAAGAGGAAGCAGAATTATTAGAAATAGAGGAAAACGAGAAAGCCAAATTAGAAACCAACGAACAAGATCATGAGACAAAAAACAGTTTTCAACAAGATAAAGCTCTAAAAAGTGAAGAACGTAAACGCAAGCGCCGAATCGAAGAAATTGAACAGGAAATCGAACAACTAGAAACACAAATTGAAGAAAATGATGCTCTCTTATGTGAACCTTACATTTATCAAGATCATGAAAAATCTCTGCAACTTACTGAAAACAATTCCACCAACAATCAACGAATTGAAACATTGATGGAAGAGTGGGAAACTCTAGAATAAGACCAATCAACCAGCCATTTCTGCGAGCCTGCGTAGATAGCGGCTGGATTTTTTTGGGTGCATATAGTCGTATGTAAGTTATCCTATCTATCCACAAGGTTTTCAACAGATGTGAATTAGTTATATCAGTTCTCAACAAGTTTATTCACACTGTCCACAAAAAATCGTTTAGTTATCCACAATTTATGAGAGCGTTTAACAATTAGATACATTAGGTATGTCCTTGACTTATCCACTGAATAAATATACATTTGTGTATAACTTATTAACCAAAAAAAAGCTCCCTTTTCCATTTAAAAGGGAGTTTCTTTCATCGTATTTCTCATTCCATACTGTTCTAAATCAAGACCTGGATTCGCATTTAAATCATACCCTGCACGATGACCTTGTCGATAAGCTACAGCCCCTGCTGAAGCAATCATTGCAGCATTATCTGTACATAAGTGTAAAGGGGGAATAAGTAATTGTATATCTTCGTTCTCAAATTTCTCATGAAGTACCTTACGCAACCCTCGATTAGCCGCCACGCCACCAGCGACAATTACTTGTTTAACACCATAAGCTTTCGCTGCTTGATATGCCTTTGTGGATAACACATCAATTACACTCGCTTGAAAACTTGCTGCTACATCCACAGGTAAAATCTCTTCATTTTTCTGTTTCGCATTGTGCAGCTTGTTGATAACTGAAGACTTCAGTCCACTGAAGCTAAAGTCATAGGAACCATCTTCTAGCCAAGCTCTTGGAAAATCAATCGATACTTCCCCTTCACTTGCCAATTGATCGATTTGGGGTCCACCTGGGTAAGGAAGATTCAACGTACGAGCTACTTTATCATAGGCTTCTCCAGCAGCGTCATCGCGTGTTTCCCCAATCACTTCAAAGGAACCATGCTCTTTCATCAAAATTAGTTCGGTATGACCTCCAGAAACTACGAGAGATAATAAAGGAAATTCAAATTCTTCCTCTAGCCTGTTGGCGTATATATGCCCAGCAATATGATGGACACCAACAAGCGGTTTCTGCTTGGCAAAGGCAATCGCTTTTGCTGCATTCACACCTACTAAGAGCGCTCCTACAAGGCCGGGACCTTCTGTAACGGCAATGGCCTCAATATCATCAATCGTTAACTGTGACTGTTGTAAAGCCTCTTCTAGTGTAACCGTAATTTGTTCAATATGATGACGTGACGCAATCTCAGGAACAACCCCACCAAATCGTTTATGGCTTTCAATTTGCGAAGCGACAACATTTGTTATTAACTCTCGCTCGTTTTTTACAATAGCTACGGCTGTTTCATCACAGCTTGTTTCGATCGCTAATATATACTGATCTTGACTCATTTTAACCCCACCCACATGACCAATGCATCTTCCCCATTGTCACTATAGTAATTTTTACGAATGCCCCCTGGCACTAATCCGAATTTTCTATATAAGTACTGGGCTGCTGTATTGGATACGCGTACTTCTAAACTCAGTTGGATAGCCCCCATTTCAATCGCTTGTTCAAAAGATTGACGAAACAGCTGCTCACCATATTTCCGCCCACGATAATCTGGATGGATCGCAATATTAGTAACATGGGCTTCATCAATGATTAACCAAAGTCCACAGTAGCCAAAAATTTCATCATCTTCTTCAATTACTAAATAATGAGCGTATGGATTTTCCCCATTCACTTCATTAGAAAATGTCTCCCTCGTCCATGGAACAGCAAAAGTAGCCTGCTCCACTTGGAGTACCTGTTCTATGTCATCAACTTGCATTTTTCTAACTTGTATCATTTACTTATTCTCCTGCTCAGCCAACCACTTAGCCTCAGCCTCAGGTATTCTTAAGTAATTAGGAATAAGATCATGAATAAAGCTTGGCTCTCTTTCTGACGCAGCAAGAGCAAGATAGGAGGGCCTAGCATAATGATAAGCTGCACCTGGAAATACGGCATGTTTTCCGAGAGTTTCCTTGATAACCTCTTTATGAAGCTCCAAATCTTGACTTAAAAACAAAATCGGTTGATCGAGGTCATGTAAAGAATCCAGCCAATCCGTCATGAGCATATTCGTTTCCTTTTTTACATGGTTCATTTGAGAGTCATATAATCCTGTGTATACTAGACCTCTTCGGGCATCGAAAAACGGACAAATTAACCCGCTGAAGAGACGTCCTTGGCTAGCCAAAGCCTCCAAGCTTGATATCCCTATGACCGGAATATCAAGTGCCCATGCCATCGTTTTAGCTGTCGTTAAACCGATCCTTACTCCCGTATACGAGCCAGGTCCATGAGCAACTGCAATCCTACTTAAATCTTCAGGTTTAGTCTGTGTATCCATCATGAGCTGATCAATGGCAGGCATCAAACGGATTGAATGATTCTTTTTTATATTCGTTACGTACTCACCTGTCACGATTCCAGACTTTACAATAGCAATACCTAACACATCATTCGACGTATCGATAGCTAATATATTCATTGGCTCATCTCCTTACAAACTTGTTCAAAATGAGGAGAGTGAGCATATAGGCTGATTTTTCTCGACGCTTCACTCATGGACTCAATCGTCAGTTCTAAACGCTGCTCGGGTAAGTAATCGTATATGAACTGGGACCATTCCACAACGGTTATGCCTTCCCCATTAAAAAACTCTTCGAAGCCTAAATCTTCATCACTATCTTCCAATCGATAGACATCCATATGATAAAAAGGCAACCGTCCCATGTATTCTTTAATTATAGTAAACGTTGGGCTATTCACTGTTCGTTTCACTCCTAAGCCTTTTGCTAGTCCTTTGGTAAAAGTCGTTTTCCCTGCACCTAAGTCACCCTCTAACGTCAACACGTCCCCAGGCTCTAGAAAGCCCGCAAGCTTCTCTGCAAATTGCATCGTATCCTCTGTTGAATGAGTCACGTATTCTAAAGATTCCATATTAATCACGTTCCTCTTGCAAATGGGTATACCCCGATTTATTTAAAATTGATTTTTCACCGTTTTTTACCATGTAAACACGTCCCTCTTGATCGACGCTTTCTTTTACCACACCAATAGGAGTAACAACTGTATTCGTTTGTTTGGCAATCTCTTGGACTTTACTCCAATCCTTTTCAGAAACAGTTCCTAGCAGCTCAAAGTCTTCTCCTCCTGAAAGAATCCACTCTTCATACTTGTCAGGAAATAAGGTAGCTACGCTCGGAGAATAAGGAACTTTCTCAAAATCTAAATGTAAGTCAACAGCTGATGCCTCAGCAATCTCATTAGACTCGTTGGCAATTCCATCACTCACATCATTTAAAGTCACGCGCTCGAGCACCGTTAATTTTTCAGCAAAATGGACACGTGGACTAGGCATACGGTGTCGCCCCATCAAAAAAGGCTCATCTTGACCAGTAAGTATACATTCAAGACCAGCCCTCGCATCACCAAGGGTGCCCGTAGCAAAAACGATATCACCTGCTAGGGCTGAATTACGATAACGGGCCATCCTCTTAATAACATAACCAAAAACAGTAATAGAGACACACAGTTCTTTTCCAGATACCGTATCTCCTCCTATTAAATCCATCTGATACTTATCAGAAAGTTCCTGCATTCCTCTATAAAGTTCAGATAGCTCTTCTTTATTCCAACCCTTAGGAACCACAAGGGAGACTAAATAAAAAGCAGGTGTACTGCCCATAGCCGCTAAATCACTCAAGTTAGCAGCTAGTGCACGATAACCCACATGATAGGGGGTCATTGTCTTTTTAGAAAAATGCACTTCTTCTACCATCGTATCAACAGATGTAACAATATCTTGAGACGTTTGTCTAAAAACCGCAGCATCATCATTTATTCCTTTAATAAGGGACGACTGACGATATCCTGTAGGTTGAATTGATTTAATAAATGAAAACTCATCCATAATTAAACATAACTCCTTCCATGGGGAAACATAAGGTGACATAAACAAGCAAGAAGAATATACAAACCTTAATAAGGGTCTGATTGTTCATTCATGTAGGATATATCCATTATACCAAGGAAGGATATGAATTTAAAAATGAACAAAACAAAAGCCTTAGGAATAAATCCCTAAGGCTGTAATTTAAAGTGTAATGGCGGTCCGGACGGGACTCGAACCCGCGACCTCCTGCGTGACAGGCAGGCATTCTAACCAACTGAACTACCGGACCAATTAATTATGTATACTTTTAAAAAGTCTATAAAACTACGAATTTCAACTTCAGATGAGTTGAAATAAATTGGTTGCGGGGGCAGGATTTGAACCTGCGACCTCCGGGTTATGAGCCCGACGAGCTACCGAACTGCTCTACCCCGCGATATTGTGGGTTAATTGCTATGAATTTCCCATAAAATGAAACAATGTGGCAGCGTCCTACTCTCACGGGGATCGACCCGACTACCATCGGCGCTGAAGAGCTTAACTTCTGTGTTCGGCATGGGAACAGGTGTGACCTCTTCGCCAACACCACCACATCATTTGTTTATTAGGCACAAGAACTACTATATCATCCTTTAAATATAAAATCAAGAGGAAAATATATTTTTCATGAACCCTCAAAACTGGATAAGACATCGCATGTCATCAAACAAATAAACGTTTTTCACGATCTGTCCAGTTATGACACCTTGGTAAGGTATCATAACTTTTCTTTGAAGATAAGCCTTCGATTGATTAGTATCCGTCAGCTGCACGTGTCACCACGCTTCCACCTCGGA
>NZ_JBHSZV010000041.1:0-34044 GCF_042663045.1 Halobacillus seohaensis
GAGGAAGCTCGCCACATGCCCATGGAAAGCGAGTGATTTCCCGGACCTCCAAACGCTTTCAACCTTAACGGAAACAACATCTCTCGAAGCTGAGTCTTCAAGTAAAGTATGCTTTAGTTGAAGAAGAAAATATAAAGAAAAACGCTTGGATATTAAAATGTCCAAGCGTTTTTCTTTACCAATTGTCATGTTATTTAGTATGTTAATTGGTTCGATAATTCTGTTGCTATTTTCCCTCTAATTATGTTTTTGTACTCCAAAACCGAACTATTCACCCAAAATCACATTGTTTTTTTCCTGTCAAAGTGGAGGATTAAGTCCAATTCACCCCTAATTTATAAACTGAAAATGGGGATAGAATTTTTAGGGATTTGCTTTTCTTAAAATTTACCGGACTTTTTCAGTGGCCTCGCTTTAGCTCGAGGAGGGCTTGCCGTCTTCCCCGCGGAAAGCGAGTGGTTTCCCATCCCCCATTCTCAGGTAAAAAGCAACGGAACCACCACTTTAATTCCACTATTGGGGGCATTAGTTGAACAAGGAATCACATAAAAACAAGGCTTAGAGATAAAATTTCTCTAAGCCTTGTTAACTGTATTTAGCAATGCACCTCACAAGAGAACCCATTATCATAACAAGGACGGATTCACACTAACTATTCAGTTCTCTTCTCTTGCACGCGATCCAAAGCAAGCGTATAAGCATCATTACCATAACTCAAGCAACGTTTCACTCGAGATATTGTTGCAGTTGACGCACCTGTTTCTGTTTCAATTTTATGATAGGTAAAGCCTTCACGCAGCATTCGCGCTACTTCTAAACGCTGTGCGAGTGATTGCACCTCATTCATTGTCGCTAAATCATCAAAAAACTCATAACATTCTTCAACATCTTTTAATGATAAAATCGCTTCGAAAAGTTGATCGAGAGTTTTCCCTCGTAGTTTATCAATTTGCACTTACTTCCCCTCCCTATTACTCCGTTGATACGTTACCTTGATTGTTCGGGATAATATTCATCCATGTTTGACCAGGTACGAAATTTACTGCTTTGTCATTTTTATACGGCAAAATTCGCCCGTCTTTATTCTTCCATTGTACATCAATTAGTTGCCCTTTTTGCAATAAATAGCCTTCTCCGCCAGATGTTAAGTTTATTTCACGCCGACCTGCATCATCCACAACTGCGTGTTTAGTCTTAATAATCAGTACATTCTTCAGAGCAATTCGCTCATCATTTTCCCGATCAATAGTTGGTTCACCGTCACTTGAGCGTAAGTATTGTTCACTTTCTGAATCATAATCATACGTCACTTTTTCATTTTCACTATAAGTAACTGTCACGTGATCAGTTGATTCGCCTTCAAGATCTGACTCTTCACTGAATGGTAGAGTATCTATTGCCTTTTCAGTCTCGTAACCTTTTCTTTCAATAAGCTGATCAATGCCTGATGTTAATAAGTAAGAGTTATGAGGAGCAACACGGTCGGTTGTCCGTTCGAAGAGCACTCCATCATTGTCATAGATTGCCCCGTCAGCAAAATCAATACCACTGGACTTTACTTGATCATTTATAAACTGGGCGGCTCCATGATACGTGTATAAGGCATCAAACCCATCTGCTATTTCAAAAAAGTAAGGCCGGGCACTGCGAACTGGACCAATGGTGTCTGGTATTTCACTGTGAAACAAGGCTAAAAAACGTGTGATTTGGCCTTCAGCTAAAACTTCATAGACTACATCTGCCTGGCTAAGTCCTGACTGAGGACGGGCTTGTGTATGATTATTCACCTGTACGGAAAGTACGCGTTGATCCACTTGTTTATTTGTTGGTTCCCCTGTTAAAGGGAAAACGCTCTCATAACTTTTTTCAGTTTGATCTTCCTTGGGCTTATTATCATCATTATTACCATCATTAGATGCTTCTGATTCGTTACTTTCTGGACTATTATTACATGCTGCTAAAATAAAAAAGATCGTCAATAACATTATTCCTAAGAGTTTTCTCATTCCTACGGCTCCTTCGTTCTTCTTTTTCTATCTTAACGCATAATCGCCGGATAGAGAATTTCATCCTTTTTCACATCCATTATACCTAGTGGTGTGATTCGGATAAATGGTAAATGCATGGAGGATAGAAAGAGTAATGTATAGACTGGATCGTCAAAGGCATAACCGAAAGACTTTAATTGCTCCTTAAGTTCAACTTCTTCTTCCATTAATTCAGCCATAGGCATATCAGCCATCATTCCGCCAAGCGAAAGCGGTAGTTCGAAAACAATTTCACCTTGATTAGCTAGGACAATACCTCCACCAATTTCCTTCATTCTTTTAAAAGCTAACTTCATATCTGAACGGGATTTCCCTAATAAGATGATATCCGCAGTATTTGAATAAGAACTTACAAGTCCGCCTAATGAATCAGTAAAGCCTTTAAGCAGCGTATTAACCGTCCATTTCCCATCTCGATCAATCAAAGTTAAAAAAGCTTCATTGTTTTTATCAGGTAATCGTTCAACAGAAGCATCAAGGTTAATGGCATAAGGTTTCATAATAACTTCATTAACCATATTCATTCCAACAGGCATGGAAAATTGCAAATCATCTTCCGTCAAATCCCACTCTAAAGAGAGCGACTCCAATCCACGTTTCTTCCAGTCAATATCCGTTGTTGGCGAAACAGGTTGATGATCTCTTTTTTTCCATTCTCCTTTTGCTAAAACGGAATGGGGATTTGGATCACTTGGATCTGATAAAAAGTTCAGATGAGCTAAACGACCAGCAGCCAAACTTCCCACCCGATCTTCAATACCAAAGTGGCGTGCTGCCTGATAGGATCCCATCATATAAGCATCTATGTCCTCAATTCCAGCTTCAAGGGCGATTTTTATACATGGATTGATCAATCCTTCACGATAAAATCCAGGCGTCGACCCGTCTGTAGTAAACATCATTCGGTCATATTGTTTATGATTTTTTTCTAACAAGCCTTTAAGTATGTCGGGTAAATCAGGTCTGATGGAAGAATAACGTAATCCCGTCTGATAACCGTGGGATAAGCGTTCAATCACTTCATCTGCCGTCATTGACTCATGTTCAGAATCCAATCCAAGGAGCTTCATTTTAACAAGTGTTTTCCAAGAGGCTCCTGGTAAGTGACCTTCAAGTGGCTTTCTGGAACGCTTCGTTTCTTGCATCCAGTGAAGCATTTGATCATCACCGCCATAAAGGACATCAGGCCACGCTGTTATTTCGCCACCCTGTATGACAGCATCATGATGCAGCCAAGGTAAAACTTGATTTTCAAATTCTTCCTGTTCTTCTTCTGGAAGAGCAGACTGAGAATCAAATCTTGCCCACCAATACATCGAAGCAGAAACTTCCATAAAATCTTCTAATAATGAAAAGGCTTTCTCCTGATCGGTTAAAAACAACCACATCAAATTATCATTAATAAGAGTAGTCGTACCAGTCTGGGCTGCATATTCAGCCAGACTACGGGGATTATATAACTGAAATGGATGAGCGTGAGGCTCAATATATCCCGGAACTATGTAACTATCGCTAGCATCAATAACTTCTGTCCCTTCTACAAGTGGCGGAAGCTCAGATCCAGAATAAATAATGCGATCATTATAAATCCATATATGGCCTTGTATCCATTGTTTTAAGTAAACATTTAGGTAGGTAGTGTTTTTAATCAGTTTCGTTGGTGCCAGCCTACCATCTACAACTGCTGTATGTTCTCGTAGTTGACGGTTACGCCAGCGAAATCGTTGTTCATTCATGGAGCTTGCCTCCCCGATTCATTTTTTTCTATCGTAACACAGGGGAGTAGAAAAGTGGAAGTAAGTGGTTGGCGCCGTGTGCATTGGCCTTCTTCGCTGAGGATTTTCCGAACACAAAATAAAAAAGAGCGGAAGAACCGCCCTTAGTAAAGGATGTTGACTATCATGGATTTCTTAGAATACTTAACTGACGTAGGGTTTGTTATTTCGCTAATTATTGGTACAGTAGCTGCTTTAATCTACGTCTTGATTCGACGAAACGATACTTGACCGACCGATGTCTCGGCGATAAAAGAAGTCATTGTTACTATCAAAAACTCCTAATGCATCATTCACCTTTTGTAAAGCTGTCGATAATTGTTCTGCTTTTGCACCGAATAACAACACGCGTCCACCATCTGACACGTAGCGCCCATTCATTTCTTTCGTACCCGCATGGACGGCGAATACTTCTCCGTCTTCAGCCCAATTTGGTAAAGGGACCTCTTTTTGATAACTACCTGGGTATCCTTGTGAAGCTACGACTACGCCCGCACAAGATTGATTAGACCACTTCAGCTGAGGGTCTTTATCAGTTAGCACATCTAGTAGAACCTGGTCGAGATCATTTTCTAAAAGCGGCAAAACTACTTGCGTTTCCGGGTCGCCAAATCTTGCATTAAATTCGATCACCTTTGGCCCTGCATCTGTTTGAATGAGACCTGCATACAGAATACCTGTGAATGTGCGTCCTTCTGTTACTAAAGCGGAAGCAGTTTTTTTCAAAATAGCTTCTACTGCATAATCATAGGATGCTTCAGGTAATTGCTGAGCTGGAGCAAAGGCTCCCATACCACCGGTGTTTGGTCCTTGATCACCTTCGAATGCACGCTTGTGATCCTTAGCAGTGACCATCGGATAAACGTTTTCGCCATGAACAAAGGCCATTAGTGAAAATTCTTCCCCTTGTAAAAATTCTTCGACAACGATTTCGGTGCTAGCGTCACCAAACTGTTTATCCAATAGCATGTCCTCAACTGCATCCACGGCTTGGTCTACAGTTTCAGCAACAACTACGCCTTTTCCCGCGGCAAGTCCATCTGCTTTTATAACGATCGGTGCCCCTTTTTTGCGGATATAAGCCTCTGCTTTATCAGCCGCAGTAAATGCTTGATAATCCGCGGTTGGAATGCTGTATTTATCCATGATTTGTTTGGCAAAATGCTTGCTGCCTTCGATAAGCGCAGCTGCTTTTGACGGGCCAAACACGGTGAGTTCAGCTGCTTGGAATTGATCGACAAGACCCTCTAACAGTGGATTTTCCGGTCCGACAAAGGTTAAATCAATTTCATTTTCTTTGGCAAAGGCTACGAGCCCTTCATGATCGGTTTCTGAGATGGCTAGGCATTCGGCTTGTTGTTTCATTCCTGCATTGCCGGGAGCAGCATACAGCTGAGTGACTTGCGGGCTTTCTGCAAATTTCCTTACAAGACTGTGTTCGCGTCCGCCGCGTCCAATAATTAAAACCTTCATATTACGCCGCCTCCTCTGCTTAGTGTTTGAAATGACGCATTTTTGTAAAGACCATAGCAATTCCGTATTTGTTACAAGCATCAATCGAATCCTGGTCACGTTTTGAACCACCTGGTTGAATGATCGCTGTAACACCAGCTTCTGCTGCTGTTTCTACAGTATCTGGCATTGGGAAAAAGGCATCGGAAGCCATGATGCTACCTTTTGCTTTTTCACCAGCTTGCTCTAAAGAAATTTTTGCTGCTCCGACACGATTCATTTGGCCAGCACCAATCCCTAGCGTATGATCGGATTTCGCAATGACGATTGCATTCGACTTCACGTGCTTAACGACTTTCCAACCTAGCTGTAAATCTTTCAGTTCTTGTTCAGAAGGTTGGCGCTCCGTAGCTATTTCAAGTTCCACGTCCTCAAGAGAGCCTTCATCAGTATCTTGCACGAGCAATCCACCACTTACAGAAGTCAATTTGTGGGTTTGTGTTTCTGGTTTCTTCATATCTACTTGTAATAATCTAAGATTCTTCTTCGTCGTTAGGATATCTAACGCTTCCTGGCTGAATGATGGAGCAATTACGATTTCCAGGAAAATTTCTTTTAACTTAGCAGCAGTTTCTCCATCTACTTCTCGGTTAAGTGCAACAATTCCGCCAAAAATGGAGATAGGATCGCCTGCGTAAGCTTTCCCGTAGGCTTCGAATAAGTTTTCGCCTGTTCCTACTCCACATGGATTCATATGCTTTACGGCAACTGCAGCAGGTCCTGTAAATTCTAAAACAACATCTAGCGCGGCATTGGCGTCCTGGATATTGTTATAAGAAAGTTCTTTCCCGTTAAGTTGCTGTGCGTTTGCAAGAGAGGCGCCTTGGTAGTTCGCCTTTTTATAAAAGGAAGCCGTTTGGTGAGGGTTCTCGCCATATCGTAAGGATTGAACTTTTTCATAAGTCACGGTATAGGACTCAGGGTAAGCCTCTTCCGTTAGCTCGGAAAAGTACTCAGCAATCATGGCGTCATAATTGGCTGTATGACGGAAGACCTTTGCAGCCAGTTTTTTGCGTGCTTCAAAAGAAAGCTCTCCTGCTTGTAGACTGTTCATCACTTCAGAATAGTCGGCAGGATCTACGACAACCGCGACATCTTCAAAGCTTTTCGCTGCCGAACGAAGCATAGTTGGTCCGCCGATATCCACGTTTTCGATGGCGTCTGCTTCTGTAACGTCTGGTTTAGCAATCGTTTCTTTAAAAGGGTAAAGATTAACGGCTACTAAATCGATTGTTTCGATATTTAATTCATCAAGTTGGCGCATATGCTCGTCACTGCTGCGCTTGGCTAGTAATCCTCCGTGGACAGAGGGATGTAACGTCTTTACTCTTCCATCCATAATTTCAGGGAATTCGGTGACCTCTGATATAGAAAGAACAGGCAGACCTGCTTCTTCGATCGCGCGTTTTGTCCCCCCAGTTGAGATTAATTCATAGCCAAGGTCAACTAGACCTTTAGCAAAATCACTCAGTCCTTGTTTGTTTGATACGCTAAGTAGTGCTCGTTTCATTTAGCATTCTCCTTGGTGAGTAAAGTTTGAATTACACGAGGATAAAGTTGGTGCTCAACGGCTTGTATTTTGCGTCGGACCTCATCCTTCGTATCGTCTTCTGTTATTGATAGCGCTTCTTGAGCGATAATGGGGCCGGTGTCCATTCCGTTATCGACGAAGTGGACGGTGACGCCCGTTACTTTCACCTTTTTATCTAAGGCTTGTCCGATCGCGTCTTTGCCTTGGAATGCGGGTAGGAGCGATGGGTGTATGTTTATGATACGTTTTGGGTAAGCGTTTAGTACAGTTGGACCGATTAGGCGCATGTAGCCTGCTAGGATGATCCATTCGACGTTTCTTGATTGACAGTCTGCAAGCAGGGCGGTTTCGAATGCAGCTTTGTCTGTGAATGATTTTGGGTTAAGAACGACGGTGTCGACGTTACGTTGTTGGGCTTTCTCGATGACGGCGGCATTGATTCGGTCGGAGGCGAGAAGACTTACTTCGGCATCCAGGGTTCCTTCATCGATGGCATTCATAATAGCATCGAAGTTGGAACCTGTGCCTGAAGCGAACACGGCTATTTTGTTGGTCATGACCAGTGAATTCCTTCTTGGGTTGTTACGTAACCGATCAGCTTAGCTTCTTCTCCTTGATCGTTAAGTGTTTGAATGGTCGTGTTGATTTCTTCTTCAGCTACGACCGCGACCATGCCTATCCCCATATTGAATACGCCGAGCATGTCTTCAAATGTCAAGTTTCCTTTGTTTTGTAGAAATTCGAAGATCGCAGGAACTTTCCAGCTGTCATGATTAAGTTGAGCACCTAATCCTTCAGGAAGTGCACGTGGGATATTTTCATAAAATCCTCCACCTGTAACATGGGCAAGTCCTTTGAGTTGTACGTTTTGTTTTAAAGATTGCAAGGCTTGAACGTAAATTTTCGTTGGTGTTAATAATTCTTCGCCTAATGGTTTCGTGAATGGGTGATAGGTTGTCTGAAGATCAAGGTTTTGTTCTTCGACAATCCGACGCACAAGTGAAAATCCATTTGAGTGAACACCGCTTGAGGAAAGCCCGATAAGAGCATCACCAGACTGAATGTGTTCACCTGTAATTAGCTTGTCTTTATCAGCCATTCCAACGACAAAGCCGGCTAGATCGTATTCTTCCGGATTATACATACCAGGCATTTCTGCTGTTTCTCCCCCGACGAGGGCGCAGCTAGATTGTTCACAGCCATCGGCAATTCCTTTGACAATTTGTTCAATTTTCGCAGGTTCATTTTTTCCGCAAGCAATATAATCGAGAAAAAGCAGAGGATCTGCCCCTTGTGCGACAATGTCGTTCACACACATCGCAACAACATCAATACCAATTGTGTCGTGCTTGTCCATTTCAAAAGCAAGTTTCAACTTGGTACCTACACCGTCTGTTCCCGTAACGAGAACAGGGTGGTTGTAGGTCATAGAACTAATATCAAATAGTCCAGCAAAAGATCCGAGCCCACCAATCACTTCCGGGCGCATCGTACGGGAGACGTGCTTTTTCATTAAATCAACGGCTTGGTAACCTGCTTCAACATCAACACCTGATTCTTTATAGGATTGACTCATCGTTGCTCCTCCTTTTGCTTACGCCTTTTCATAAGGCAGGACGGTATTTGGGTAGATTTCGGTCGGATAGTTCCCAGTAAAGCAGGCGGTACAACCACCGTGGTTTAAGGATTCTTGCCCTTGATAGATTGCATCGTTTAACCCTTCGACTGATAAAAAGGAGATCGTATCCGCCCCTATTTGTTCTCTCATTTCTTCAAGAGTATTATTGGCTGCAATTAATTCACCGCTTGTAGATGTGTCGATACCATAATAGCAAGGGTTTTTGATTGGAGGTGAGGCAATACGAACGTGCACCTCTGTCGCTCCCGCTTCTTTCAATAGTTTAACGATGCGTCGACTCGTTGTTCCCCGCACTATAGAATCATCGACCATGACAACTCGCTTACCTTCGACGATTCCGCGGACGGCTGATAATTTCATTTTAACTCCTTGTTCACGCAATTCTTGAGAAGGTTGAATAAACGTTCTACCAACATACCGGTTTTTGATCAATCCGAGTTCATAAGGGATTCCAGAAGCTTCAGCATAGCCGATAGCTGCTGATATGCTTGAATCTGGAACACCAGTTACAACATCTGCTTCAGCTGGAGATTCAGCATGTAACGATTTACCCATGCGCTTTCTGGCAGCGTGGACGTTCTTACCATCTAAGTCGCTGTCAGGGCGAGAAAAGTAAACATATTCCATAGAACAAAGCGTCCGCTGGATAGGTGCTGAAAAACGCTTGGACTCGATGCCGTTTTCGTCAATAATCAAAAGTTCTCCGGGCATAACATCGCGCTCATAGGTAGCCCCGATCACATCAAAGGCACATGTTTCTGATGAAACGCACCAAGCATCACCTAAATAGCCAATGCTGATCGGACGAAGACCACGCGGGTCGTTTGCGACATACATCTTGTTTTCAGTCATCATTAAAAAGGCATAAGCGCCTTTGATCATGGATAGACCTTGACTGATCGCTTCATCCATTGGCAAATGGCCGGCACGTTTAATTAAATGAGCTACCACTTCCGTATCCGAAGTTGTTTGTAGGATAGAACCTTGTGCTTCGAGTTGCCCTTTTAAGGCATGGGCATTTACAAGATTACCGTTATGGGCGACGGCCAGTCCACCGGTTTGCGAACGAAACATAAGTGGTTGAATATTTTCATAACTGCGGTCCCCTGATGTTGCGTACCGTACATGACCGACAGATGAATGACCTTCTAAACTATCCAAACGATCTTGTGGGAAAACTTCAGAAATCAAGCCGTGACCTTTAGATACTTTCATATGATCTCCGTCACTCGTAACAATTCCCGCTCCTTCTTGACCACGATGTTGCAGAGCGTGTAAACCGTAATACGTGAGTTGTGCTGAATCCGGGTGTCCAAATACGCCAAAAATGCCACATTCTTCGTTTAGTCCTTTGATTTCACCAGGCATGGAATAGCTCCTTTCCAGAGTTGCTTCAGAGTGTTTGTTCGCTCTTCCAAGACGGGTTCTCCTTGAGACTGGATACGATACAAGCCGTCCGTCGTTACTTTACCGAGAAGTGTTGCGTCTTCTATCTGTTGTTCAAACGTTTGCTTGTTTTCTGGAGAAACGGTTACCAAAAAGCGGGACTGAGTTTCTGAGAATAAAGCCGCTGTAAGTTCACCTTCTACGGTTACTTCACAACCAAGTTCATGAGTGAAAAGACTTTCTGCTAAAGCCACAGCAAGTCCACCTTCGGCTAGATCGTGCGCTGATTCTATTAAACCTTGCTGAATGGCTGATAATAATTGGTTTTGACGGGTCGCTTCAACTTGTAGATCGATCGCTGGTGCTTTTCCAAAATGACGGTCTTCGATCATCCCTTGTAGTTCACTTCCACCAAATTCAGCCTCTGTTTTTCCAATAACGTAAATAAGATCGTCAGCTTGTTTCATGTGTGATTCAGTAATTTGTTCCGTTTTTTCAATAAGACCGACCATCCCTACAACGGGAGTGGGATAAATGGCTTGGCCACCAAACGATTCGTTGTATAAGGAAACATTCCCACTAATGACCGGTGCTGATAATTCTCGGCACGCTTCACTCATTCCATCGACGCTTTTCTCCATTTGCCAAAAGATTTCTGGATTTTCTGGAGAACCGAAGTTCAAGCCGTCGGTAATTCCAAGAGGGCGTCCGCCTGAGCACACAATGTTACGAGCAGCTTCTGCTACAGCAATTTTCCCGCCTACCTCTGGATCTAGGTAAATATAGCGAGAGTTACAATCTGTCGTCATTGCTAACGCTTTGTCCGTTCCTCGCACACGAACTACCGCTGCATCTGATCCTGGTGTTAGGACAGTATTTGTCTGCACCATCGAATCATATTGATCGTAAACCCATTCCTTACTTGCGATCGTTGGCTGTTGAAGCAGGTCTTTCAATGTTTTATTGTAATCCGTGATCATAGGAACATAATTATCCATCGTTTGATATTCTTTATAATACTCAGGCACAGCAGATGGCTGGTGATAAACAGGCGCATCTTCTGCTAAGGAATCAACAGGGACGTCTGCTACGATGTCTCCATGGTGTTCTAGACGAAAGCGCTGATCATCGGTAACCTCTCCTACCGACACAGCCTCTAGATCGTACTTACGGAAAACATCAGCAATTTCATCTTCACGACCCTTTTCAACGACGAGAAGCATACGTTCTTGAGATTCCGATAACATCATTTCATACGCTGTCATATCCAATTCACGCTGAGGAACTAAGTTCATATTCATGAGCATCCCTGTTCCCGCTTTACTGGCCATTTCACTAGCTGAAGACGTTAGCCCTGCCGCTCCCATATCTTGAATACCAACAAGTGCATCATGGTGAATCACTTCTAAACAAGCTTCTATGAGTAATTTTTCCATAAAAGGGTCACCGACTTGTACGGATGGTCGCTTTTCCTCTGATTCCTCGGATAGTTCTTCTGAAGCAAAAGTTGCGCCATGAATTCCGTCACGGCCTGTTTTTGCTCCTACATACATAACCGTGTTACCGATACCGGCTGCGATCCCCTTTTGAATGTCCTTATGATCAATTAAACCAACACACATGGCGTTGACAAGTGGATTGCCATTATACGCATTATCAAACTGAACCTCACCGCCAACTGTAGGAACACCGACACAGTTACCGTACCCAGCAATGCCATGAACAACTTCTTCAAATAAAAACTTTACACGCGGCTGTTTTAGTGAGCCAAATCTTAAGGAATTCAACAAGGCTACAGGACGCGCTCCCATCGAGAATACATCACGAAGGATCCCACCGACACCTGTTGCTGCCCCTTGGTAGGGCTCGACAGCTGAAGGGTGGTTGTGACTTTCTACTTTAAAAACAACCGCCTGCTCATCACCAATATCAATAATTCCAGCACCCTCTCCAGGTCCTTGAAGGACTTGCGGGCCTTCAGTCGGAAACTTTCTTAACAGTGGTTTAGAATTTTTATAGCTGCAGTGTTCGGACCACATCACCGAAAAAAGTCCGATTTCTGTGTAATTCGGAAGACGACCTAGGATGTCTGTAATCGAGCGAAATTCGTCGTCACTAAGCCCCATCTCTTTGTAAAGTTGCTGTTGTTCGATTTGTTCAGGACTGATCTCAAGCTTTGATGGCATGCTTATCCCTCCAATGTGTAAGAATTGACTGAAATAGACGAAGGCCGTCCTTTGTTCCAACTAGTGAATCAACGGCACGTTCCGGATGGGGCATCATGCCAAGCACATTTCCTTGCACGTTTGTTATCCCTGCGATATCAGCTACCGATCCATTAGGATTATTTTTATACGTAAATGCGATTTGATCATTATCTTGTAACTCTTGGTAAGTGGACTCATCACAATAGTAATTTCCATCCCCATGAGCGATCGGAATATCGATTTCTTCTTGATCTTCATAATGATGAGTAAACATCGTTCTTGCATTTTTAACGGTTAATGTCTCATAGTGACACATGAATTTTAAATGCTTGTTTGGCAGCATAGCTCCTGCTAACAATCCCATTTCAAGTAATACTTGGAACCCGTTACATACGCCAAGAATCGGTTTCCCTGCATCAGCCGCTTCACGAATTTGTTCAATTACACCTGACGTTGAGGCAATAGCTCCTGATCGCAAATAATCTCCATAAGAGAAACCACCTGGTAAAAGAATTGCATCGTAAGCAGAGAGATCTGCTTCTTGATACCAAACAAGATCAGCTTCTTCACCCAAAGCCTCGGTAATCGCAAAGAACATGTCGCGGTCACAATTCGAACCTGGAAAAACAACTACAGCGAATTTCACTTAAACGACCTCCTCGATCGTGTACGAATAATCTTCAATGACTGGGTTGGCAAGTAACTGGTCACACATCTTATCCACCTGTTGTTCTATATCACTTGTGTCCTCAAGCATTACTTCCATATATTTTCCGATCCGAACATCAGCTACATTGTTGTACTCAAGGGAGTGTAATGAATTTTGAACAGCCTTCCCTTGTGGGTCTAGCACGCCTTCTTTAAGAGTGATATAAATCTTTACTTTGCGCATGTGTTCTCCTCCAGTCGTTGTAAAATATTTTCATAAACTGTGATTAAATCGCCTAAGCTTTCGCGAAATACGTCTTTATCCATCTTTTCGCCCGTTTTCTCATCCCACAACCGACAAGTATCTGGTGATATCTCATCAGCCAATACTATCGTGCCATCAGCTAATCGTCCGAATTCTAGTTTAAAATCGACGAGATCTAAGCCAGACTGTTTAAATAAAGTCTTAAGGTGTTCATTGATTTCTAGCGCCATTTGTTTGACTGCCTTTAACTCATCTTCAGTTATATCCGTTAAATATAGTGCATGCTGATCGTTTAAGATCGGATCATCCAACTCGTCCTTTTTGTAAAAAAGTTCAACGAGAGATGGTTCGAATAATGATTTTTCTTCAATGCCAAGTCGGCGCGTAATACTTCCAGCTGCAATGTTTCTTACAACAACTTCTAATGGAATAATCGTCGTCTTAGCAACAAGCTGTTCGTTATCGTTTAGAGCTTTTATGAAATGAGAAGTCAGCTGCTGTTGCTGTAAATATTCAAAAATCCTTGAGGTGATCAAATTGTTCAGGCGTCCTTTGCCTTCAAATTGGTCTTTCTTCTTTCCATTAAATGCGGTGGCATCGTTTTTATAAGACAAAATCAGTTGCTCTGGTTCGTCATCTACGCAATATACTTTTTTCGCCTTTCCTTCATATAAAAGTGAACCCTTCATTAGAAACACCTCGCGATTGGATTTTTTGTTAATGGTTCTTACAGTCCGATACGATCAAAAATACGATCAACCTGTTTTAAGTGGTGCTTGTAATCAAAGCAGGCGTCAATTTGTTCTTTTGATAAAACCGAAGTAATTTTGTCATCAGCTTCAATCAAGTCACGGAATGGTACGCCGCGCTCCCAAGCATCCATCGCTTTTGGTTGAACGAGATCGTAAGCTTCTTCACGAACAAAACCTTCATCAATTAACGTTAGTAACACTCGCTGCGAAAAGATCAAACCATACGTTTTTTCCATATTTTCCTGCATACGTTCAGGGAAGACGGTTAAGTTTTTGACGATATTGCCAAAACGATTGAGCATATAGTTAAGAGCAATTGTCGCGTCCGGCAAAATCACACGTTCGGCTGAAGAGTGAGAAATATCACGTTCATGCCATAGTGGCACGTTTTCGAAAGCTGTTAACATTTCCCCGCGCAGTACGCGTGCCATCCCTGTCATATTTTCAGATCCTATTGGATTACGTTTATGCGGCATAGCTGAAGAACCCTTTTGACCCTTTGCAAAAAACTCTTCTACTTCACGTGTTTCTGTTTTCTGTAATCCGCGAATTTCGACACCGATCTTTTCTATTGAAGAAGCAATTAACGCTAATGTCGACACATAGTGAGCGTGTCGGTCACGCTGTAACGTTTGCGTTGATACTGGGGCTGCTTCTAAGCCGAGCTTTTCACATACATACTGTTCAACAAATGGATCGATATTGGCATACGTTCCAACAGCACCGGAAAGCTTGCCTACTTCAATATGTTTGATCGCTAAGTCAAGACGCTCTAGGTTCCGCTTCATTTCTTCATAATAGAGGGCTAGTTTCAAGCCAAATGTTGTAGGTTCAGCGTGAACACCGTGCGTACGCCCCATCATGACTGTATGCTTATGCTCGCGAGCTTTATCCGCTAGAATATCAATGAAATTGACCAAGTCTTTACGAATGATTTGGTTAGCCTGTTTCAACTGGTAAGAAAGGGCCGTGTCAACGACATCTGTTGACGTTAAACCATAATGGACCCATTTACGTTCTTCTCCGAGTGATTCTGAAACCGCTCGTGTAAAAGCAACGACATCGTGACGCGTTTCTGCTTCAATCTCGTGGATGCGTTCAACGTTAAACGAAGCTCCTGCGCGTAACTTCTTAACATCATCTTTCGGTATAACACCCAGTTCACTCCATGCTTCACAAGCTAAAATTTCTAACTCAAGCCACGCTTGGTAGCGGTTCTCTTCTGTCCAAATAGCGCCCATTTCGGGTCTTGTATAGCGTTCAATCATCCATCTTCCTCCTCATGAATTACCACATATGAATATTGTTTTTTGCTATCGTTTCGTCAATTTCTTCTAAATTGTTACCAACAAAAGTTATGTGTCCCATTTTGCGAATCGCTCTTGAATCTTTTTTTCCATAATCATGGAAGTGCAAGCCGTGATAGTTAGCTAGTCGATCTAGCAAAATATCTCGATGTTTACCGAGCACATTAATCATGACAGCTGCTGGAAAACTATGCACCGGAAGCAGTGGCAGACCGCAAATTGCTCGTACATGCTGTTCAAACTGGGAAACATTACACGCCTCAATCGTATAATGCCCAGAGTTGTGTGGCCGTGGTGCCATTTCATTAATAAATACCTGTTCATCTTTGACGAACATTTCCACCGCAAATGTGCCAACAATGTTCATCTTTTCAGAAAGAACGGCTACCGCTTGCTGTGCTTTTTTCACTACATTCTCCGTAACCGTGGCTGGCACTCTCGTTTCATGCAAAATTTGTTGTCTATGAATGTTTTCAGCAATAGGGAAATAAGAAATCTCTCCATCTTGACTTCTCGTAAACACTTGAGAAATTTCAACATCGAAGGCAAGCCACTGCTCAACAATGTAAGTTTCACTATCCTTCATGAAGGAACGTGCCCCATCAACATCCTCTTCTGTTTCAAATTTGTATTGACCTTTTCCGTCATATCCTCCGCTAATCGTCTTCATTACGGCAGGAAAACCGATAGACTCGAGAGCTGTTGTTAATTGGTCAAACGTTTGAACAATACTATAATCAGCTATCGGTAGACTTGCATCGACAGCAATCTGTTTTTCTTCTGCCCGATTACGAGTAACTTCTAACGGATAAGCACCTTGAGGAAGCTTACCGGCTTCTTCAAAAATTCGGGCTACTTCTAAGTCAACATTTTCAAATTCGTACGTGATCACGTTACTAGCGTCACTCAATTGCTCTGCCGCTTCGACATTATCATAAGCTGCTTGAATATGAACGTCAGCTACTTGAGCGCAAGGGCAATCTTCTGTCGGGTCAAGGACTGCAATGCGGTATCCCATATGTTTTGCTGCTACCGCCATCATTCTGCCTAATTGACCTCCGCCTAAAATACCGATTGTGTCTCCTGGTTTTACGAATTTATTGGTCACGAAGCTCACCTCGCATGTCATCTACTTTAGTTGTCATTTCACTTCGATAGGTTTCGAGTCGTTCTGCTACTTTATCGTCAAAAGCTCCAATCATTTCAGCTGCTAGAATTCCGGCATTCTTCGCCCCAGCCGTTCCGATAGCCACAGTAGCTACGGGTACACCGCCTGGCATCTGAACGATTGAGTATAAGGAATCTAGACCATTCAGCGCTTTTGACTGAACAGGAACACCAATAACAGGTAAGGTTGTTTTGGCTGCAACCATTCCCGGCAAATGCGCAGCGCCGCCAGCACCTGCAATGATCGCTTTAATCCCTCTAGATCGAGCTTCTTCCGCATACTTAAACATATCTTCAGGTGTACGATGTGCGGATATAATTTCTTTTTCGTAGTCTAGTTTTAATTCATCCAATACTTTACAAGTTTCTTCCATAGTAGACCAGTCTGAAATACTCCCCATAATCACGCCGATTTGAGTCATGTCATCCCTCTTTCACCATGTTTTTTCCATTAAAAAAGCCTGCTCATCTCCCTCGTATGAGAGGAGATAAACAGGCAGATCTGTGTTAGGAATCAATCAAATGCTTGGTCTCCCCTCATAGTCCGGACATTTACGGTATCCAGGTAGAAACGTACGGGCCTTATCCCCGTCTTATATGAGGTCCAATATGCAATTCTGATTTCATCATAGCAATATTTGATTCTTTCGTCAACGCAAATGACGAACATTAAAAAATATTTACATTAAAATCGTTCGTGTTTACTGCTTAGTTGCCTGGAAAATGATTGTTCTTCCTACAGGCTCAACGGTTTTTTCCCCATTTTGCACAACTTCTCGAAAAATGGGTTCTTCCGCTCGACGAATCGGTGTATAACCATCTTTCTTTATACGATCCAGACACTCATCAATGGTTTCTTTTTCACCAACTTCATAACGCTTTTTGACGTTCTTTTTTGCCATTGCGAATCCTTCCCTTCTTCACTTGCTTCACCCAAAAACCGCCGTGGATTTGCTTTGGCTCATAGGCAATGATGAACGCTTTTGGGTCAATGGATTTAATCGTCTCATAAAGCTTAAGCTCATATTTACGAGGGGTAAGGATTTGCATAGCCAGGCGATCGCCTTCCATGCCGTAAGCATACCAACTAGTAACCCCATAGCCTTTGTCCCGTAGAATTTCAGTGAATTTAATATTAGGGCTTGAGGAAATCACGTTGACAGTCGTATAACCAAGGGCTAATTTCTCTTCAATTTTCATACCGACTATGACTCCCAGCCCATAACCAACCGCATATGCAATCACGTTCTCAATTTGATTTAAGTTATCAAGCACCAAACTTAACCCTAAAATGTATACAAGAATTTCAAACGTACTAATGAAAGCTGCAAAATAACGCTGGCCTTTTAACGTTAAAATCATTCGTAACGTAAAAAATGATACATAAACGATGTTGACTACTAAAATGATGGTGATCATCCCTAGTGTATTATCCAGCATGGTATTCCTCCTATGCTTTTCCATAGCCACATGAAAGAGCATCACATTTAGATGATTTCATTTTGTGAGTATCACGCAGATACTACGGGACATTCACCTAAACGATCAATCTGAATACACTATATACCATGATATCTAGCTTACACAATCAGATATTTTCATTACATTTGTCGAACGGAGGAAGGGTTCGTTTATGAAACAATTTGAAGACTGGAAAAAGAACTTAGATCACTTTTTTGACCAAGATTTCTGGGGTGATTTTGAAGGTATAATGAAACCTTCCATCCCAAATATCAACATGTATCAATATGATAATGAGTTACTTTGTATTGTTAACATTCCTGGCATGAATCATCCTAAAAACGTAGATGTTGTTGTTGATCATTCCACATTGACACTAAAAGGTACGATTGATATTAACCATCGAGGCGGTCATCAGATTAAATCAGAAATTGCTACGGGTGCATTTGAAAGGAGTATTGATCTACCATTTGCTGTTCGAAGCGACAAAATGGAAGCTACGTATAAACATGGTTTATTAGTTATTCAAATGTTCCGATTTATCTCCGAATCGACGCGGCAGAAGCCGATTAAGATTCGACACCTTGAGGATGATTGAGGTCGGCCCTGTCTTAAGGGCCTTCCCTCTGTTTTTCATAGCGCTTAGGCTAGGAATATAAAATACAAGATGAAAATAAAGAATAACAAATACATAATTGGGTGTATCTCTTTTCCTCGGCCTTTTAATAAAAGGGTTATAGGATAGAAGATAAATCCGATTGCAATTCCTGTCGCGATGCTGTACGTCAGTGGCATGGCGGCAATCGTAAAGAAGGCGGGTACGGCGATTTCAAATTGATCCCAGTCGATGTTCTTTAATGTTGAAGCCATGAGGACGCCAACGATAATCAGTGCTGGGGCGGTTACTTCGGCGGTTACAACAGACAGCAGTGGTGAGAAGAATAAGGCTAATAAGAAAAATCCGGCAGTGACGACAGAGGTAAATCCTGTTCGTCCGCCTGCTCCTACACCTGCAGTTGATTCGATATAAGATGTTGTTGTTGAGGTTCCGGCAATGGCACCAGCAACGGTTGCTGCCGAGTCTGAGAATAGGGCACGGCCTGCGCGTGGAAGTTTATTGTCTTTCATAAAACCAGCTTGTGTCCCAACAGCAACAAGGGTTCCTGCTGTATCGAAGAAGTCTACGAATAAGAATGTTAAAATAACGACGAGCATTTCAATCGTGAAAATTTCACTAAAGTGAGTCAGTGCTGCCCCAAATGTAGGTGCCATACTTGGTGCTGGACCTACGACTCCTCCTAGTCCTGTTGGTGGTGCAATCAATCCTGTGACCATTCCTGCGATTGCGGTAAGAATCATTCCGTAGAAAATGCCACCTCTAACACCTAAAGCAAGTAGCATGACGGAAACCACAATACCGAAGATGGCAAGCAGCGTAGTTGATTGTGTAAGGTCACCCAACGCTACCATTGTTGCTTCATCACTTACGACAATTCCACTATTTTGAAAACCGATAAAAGCAATAAATAGTCCGATCCCTGCACCTACTGCGAGTTTCAGGTTAGCTGGGATGGCGTTGATAATTTTTTGGCGTAGTCCTGTTAAAGTTAAAATAATAAAAATAAGTCCAGATGCGAGTACGCCAGAAAGTGCTGTTTCCCAAGGAATACCGTATGTGAGAACGACGGTATAAGCGAAAAAAGCGTTTAATCCCATCCCTGGTGCAAGTGCGATCGGGTATTTAGCTAGTACGCCCATTAGAAGCGTACCAATGGCTGCGGCAATCGCTGTAGCTGTAAAAACTGCTCCTTCGTCAATTCGAGTGACCCCTTCAGGTAGCTCTTCAATGCCAGTCATGGCAAGTGTAGCTGGGTTAACAAATAAAATATAAGCCATAGCGAGGAAAGTGGTCATCCCTGCTAAAAATTCTGTGCGGTAATTTGTTCCTAATTCTTCGAAATTGAAAAATTTCTTCATTTTTTCTCTTCCTCCCCTATGATGGTGACTGTTCGATTTTGGATCTTAGCCGAGGTTAATGTCATCTACTTTCTAATATGTTCTCGTTAACTAGCGATAAACAAAAAACACCCTCAGCCATGGCCAAGAGTGTTCTACACGAATCTACAAGGAATACAGCCAACACGACAATGATAGACGTGTGGCTATTTCCTATCGTAGTAAGACCATTTACGGTAGTCCGGTAGAAACTCATGGGCCTTATCCCCAAAATTATACGACAGCTTTATTTATTTATATTTTATATCATACAAGGGTCGACAAATATCGTCAACCCAAAAACCGAACATTCCTCCTAAAAATAAAACGAATATTCGACTATTCCCATTCAATAGTGGAAGGCGGCTTACTCGTTACGTCATATACGACGCGGTTAATGTGTTCTACTTCGTTTACGATGCGAGTGGATATTTTCTCCAATACATCCCATGGAATCCTTGCCCAATCTGAGGTCATGCCATCGATCGAGGTTACCGCGCGAATTCCGATCGTGTGATCATACGTACGCTCGTCGCCCATGACACCAACAGAGCGGATATTAGGGAGCACCGTAAAGTATTGCCAAATATCACGATCAAGTCCGGCATTCCTAATTTCCTCCCGCAATATCGCATCAGACTCACGCACGATTTCCAGGTTCTCATCGGTAACTGCTCCTAAAATTCGGATCGCTAAGCCAGGGCCAGGAAATGGTTGTCTCCATACAATATGCTCAGGTACACCAAGCTCGGTTCCAAGGGCACGAACTTCGTCTTTAAAAAGTGTATTTAGTGGTTCAATGAGCTGAAACTGCATGTCTTCTGGTAGTCCGCCGACATTGTGGTGGGATTTAATCGTTTGTGCTGTATCTGTACCACTTTCAATAATATCCGTATACAGCGTTCCTTGAGCTAAGAAATCGATATCGCGCAGCTTGTCTGCTTCATCATCAAATACATAAATAAACTCATTACCGATAATTTTACGTTTTTCTTCAGGATCAGAAACGCCAGTTAATTTACCAAGGAAACGGTCTTTTGCATCCACTTTTATAATATTCATATTAAATCCGTCACCAAGGGTCCGCATTACATCATCGCCTTCATTCTTTCTAAGCAATCCGTGGTCAACAAAAATACATGTAAGCTGATCCCCGATGGCTTTATGAATTAGAGCTGCTACAACGGAAGAATCTACTCCTCCACTTAAAGCACAAAGGACTTTACGATCGCCTACTTGTTCACGAATCTTTTCGACTTCCATATCAACGACGTGATCCATCGTCCAATCATCTGTCGCCTCACATACATCGAATACGAAACTTCGTAAAATATCGTTACCATATTCTGAATGACGAACTTCCGGGTGAAATTGAACGCCGTACATGCGTTTATTATCATTGCCAATGGCTGCAACAGGACAAGACGGGCTTGTAGCATCCACTGTGAAACCGGATGGAGCTTCCATAACTTTGTCACTATGACTCATCCAAACCGTTTGTTCCTTCGGTGTTTTTCGGAAAAGTAGCGTATCTTCTTGGACAGAAATATCCGCCTTTCCATATTCACGCTGATGGGCACGTTCTACTTTTCCTTCAAAGTGATGAGTCATCAGCTGCATTCCATAACAGATTCCTAGAACGGGAATGCCTAGTTCAAATAGGTCTTCATCGCAACGAAAACTGTTTTCACCATAAACACTGTTTGGACCACCAGATAAGATAATCCCACTAGGGTTAATATCTTTAATTTCCTCAACTGTGATCTTATGAGAACGCAGTTCACTATAAACGCCAAATTCACGGATTCGACGAGTGATTAATTGATTGTATTGACTTCCAAAATCGAGGACGAGGATCATACCTTGTACCTGTTCCATTGGTGCTCATCTCCTTTTTTCTAAAGTTGCCCATTAAAAAATGGACTTCTACCTCCGTTTCTAGACGTGAAGGCAGAAGTCCATGTAAAAAATCTATACGTTACATGATTCCTGCCTTCATAGTCAGAGCGTTTACGGTGCTCCGGTAGAGACTCTCGGTCCATATTACCAAGGATATATGAAGGTTATTGGTTAATTCCATTCATTCTATCAACCGCAATGAACGGAATCAAGACAATGTATTTTTAATTAAATTTTCCCATAATTCTGTGACTTTTTTCATTTGACTATTATCGTTTTCGTTTCGGTAAAGCATTCGTTCGTAATGGTTTGTTAATTGGCGCATGTCGTTATTTTGATAATGATCGTCGACCTTCCTTGCATAGTCTCTAAGCGTCTGATTATCATGACGCTTCAAGTCTCTATTTTCGAGTAACTTTAATAGGAAGAGATAAGCTTTCTCAAACGTGTCTCGGTCTTGATTTTTTCTTAATTTACGATTGATATAGACGGCCATTAAGCGATGTCTGATAAAGTAAAGAATGGTTGCAATAACGGTAACTATTCCTAGCGTCACCCATAGGGCTGTATAATTATTATCGTTATTTATTCCGCTTGCGCCATTCTCATTGTCAGACTCTGCGTTTTCTTGTTGGGCGGCCTGACTTGGATTTTCTGGGTCGTTTTCGTCTTGGTTTGCGGCTTCGTCGTTTTCATCGCTAGTTGATTCTCCTTCACTTTCTTCTACATCTAGGTGAAAGTCTGTGTTGTTGGAGAATCCTTTGGTGGGTTCAAATGGGACCCAGCCGACTTCTGGAAAGTAAACTTCTACCCAGGAGTGGGCATTTCCGCTCGTTACTTCATAGATGCTTAGTTCTTCATCTCCAATGGGGGCGGTTTGGTTCATTGGTTCTCCACCAGTAAATCCTTTTACCCACCGCGCCGGGATATCCTGGGATCGTAATAGGACGACCATAGATGTCGAAAAGTTATCACAGTAGCCTATTTTTGTGTCGAAAAGGAATTGATCAACATAGTCTTCATTTCCTTCAGGTACCTCTACGTCTTCTGTGTCGTATTCAAAGTCATTGGCGGCAAAGTATGATTCTACAGCTTTTGCTTGATCGTATCGGTTATCTTCATCTTCAACGATTTGATCCGCTAAGTTGATCACCCGATTTGGTAAATCATTAGGAAGTTGAGTGTACTGCTCAACTATTTCTTGCGGGTCTTCTGCGTCTACTTCGCGCAGTTGGTTGTATTCAAATGACGGCTGGTTGTATTCGATCATGTACTCCTCCATTTGAGTACTATTACCATTTTGAACTGTATCAATTTCTCCCGTTTCTTCATGGAGGTTTAATGTAATATTGCTTGGGAACGGACTTCTAGACAAGCCACTTTCATTTGTACCATGCAAGGTACGAGCACCATAAGGATATACGAGTTTATTAAAGTTTGCGGCACCTGTAAAATCAAGCAGAGCGATATGTTCTTCGGTATCTACTTCATTCGTGAACGTTTCAAATTCTAAATCTTCAGGTGAAACGGTGCTTGTTTCTTCATCTAACGTATCTTCCCATCCTTTTCCTGTGTACGTATCTTTGGATTCAATCCTCCAATACTGTCGGTCATTAGCAAACGCTCTAAAAACAGGGGTGTCGTCTTGAATAAAGCCGCCTCCAAGCTGAGAGTCATTTTCACCATACCCTACTTTTTGCACAGGACCTCCGTTGCCTCCTGGGCCAGTGCCTGCTCCAGGATTTGCGCTCATTATATGTGGGACAGGGTCTGGCCATTGCGGCGTTAATTTCGGCGAAGCATATCCAAAGAGGGAAGAAAGGACTATTACACCAGTTAGAGGAAGAACCCACTTATAAGGTTTACTAATTCTTCCTATAGATATCGATTCTTTTTCCATCTCCTTGAAAAAGTGCGCAAGGCCTAGCGCAATCATCGATAGGGAGAACGTACGAATGATCGCCCATTTTCCATCATAAATAGTGAAAGTATCGACAACGGTAACATAAATGATAGTTAGTAAAACAAAGATAAACATACGTTTGGCCACGATAAACCAATAAAATAGTAAATAACTCATTAACCAAAGCAGAATAAGAAATAGCAAACTTCTAAACATCGGTGTCATTTGCCACCACTGTTGGGATTCGATCACTTGATAATTGTATATAATTTGATCATAACTCACTGAAAACCAGTTACGGCTGAATATCCTTTCCGCAATATAGAGCCCGTCTATAATAAAAACAAGCCCCATTAGTTTCAAGAAAATGGATATAACTCCATTAAGTTGTATAAAAGAGATAAAGAAACAAAAAGCAGCATAGATAAAGAAGATGCTAACATTATTGAAATCAGCAATAATCTCAAGGGGTCTCAACCATTCACTGAACAGTAAAAACCCACAAATATAAATAATAATCCGGTACATATTTAATTGGCGAACAGATGAGAGGTTCACTATGTATTCACCTCAAATTCTTGTTGTACTAGTTCGTCTTCAGATAATAGATTAACGGCGACCCCTGAACTAGTCAGTTTTTTCATTAACTTATGATCATTAAATTCTAGCTGTTTAGCAGGTTTCACATAAAAGAAGATGACTCGTTTACTTTTCTGAGCGATCCTCGTCATGCTTTCTAAAACTTGCACATCTAAATGATGGCTAACTATAAACACTACCATTCCTGTTGGAAGTTGTAATCGCTCCCGTTCTAACTGATATGCAAATGGGGATTTTCCAATTGGCTCAATTTGCGCCAAGTGCTGTTGAATCATAGCTTTATACTGCTTATCTTTTTGAGACGGGAAATAACGCCGGCTATCTCCCAAAGTCATAAAAGCGAGTTGAGATGACTTTTTATTCAATTCTTCTAGTAAAGAAGCACTGAATTCCACTGCCCCCTCAAAGCTTAATGGTTTACTCTTTTCTTGGTAAACAGCGTTTAATATAAGAATCATATCCACACTTTTTTCTTGTTCAAATTCTTTTGTCATCATTTGATTACTCTTGGCTGTTGTTTTCCAATCAATCCATGAGAAACGGTCTCCAGGGACGTATTCCCTAACGCCTGATACAACATTAGTATTTTTCTCGTTTAGTTTAAATGAAGGACTCGCTCCTTGTTCAATACTATAAGCTTTCTCCGTTAGATTCACTCGACGTTGACAAGGGAAAACGAGGAGGCGGTTATCTAATTGATAAACGTATTCCTTTTTAATAAAGCCAAAAAAGTCTCCTGTTTTCACACGTAATGCTTTTATATCATGGGCTCCTCGAGGAAGTTTTTCAAGTTGATAGTGATATTTCATGTGTCGTTTAAACCATGGGAAAGAAATTTTTTTAATGTCACGCACTTCTTCTAAAGCACCCGAATGGTCCATTTCACGGTATTTTTCAAAATGAAGGTCTTTTTTCATTAATGACTTAGGGAAATATTCCTCGACCACACAGTAATACATGGGGAAGGGGAACTTTCTATCAATCTCTATGTCAACATCAATAGTCTCACCTGCGGTTGCTACACGTTTAGATAAACTCCGTTTAACCTCCCATCTATCCATACGATAAAACGTGAGAGCCACCATATAGATAAGGAAAGGTAAAAAGCTGTAAAAGAGGAACCAGCTGACGAATCCCCCTTGAAACATGGCATAAGAAAAAAGCGAGGCAAATAGAAGAGAAACTGTAATTAGTCTTGCTGTAAAATGAAAGGTTTGTCTCATTCACTTACATTCCTCTGCACAGGCACTGATATTTGAGATAAAAGTTCAGAGACGATATCTTCAGGCGATAATCCTTCAAATTTTGATTCTGAAGTGAGAATCATCCGATGGGATAAAACGTAAGGTGCCAGAAACTTCACATCATCCGGTAACACATAATCACGATCCATTATAAAAGCATAAGCCTTTGCCGCTTTCATTAAGGAAATAGACCCACGTGGACTTACCCCTAGAGATACCCCCTGGTGACTTCTTGTTCCTGTTACCAAATCAACGATATAACGATGGACGGTTTGATCCACATAAACGTTTTCTACTTCTGTTTGCAAGTCAACAAGTTCTTCACGAGTCAAAACAGCCTTGACTTCATGAATCGGATGACTTCCGGAAGTCCGAGCAAGCATTTCCATTTCCTGCTTTGCATTTGGATATCCCATTCTTAGTTTAAGTAAGAACCGATCCAGTTGGGCTTCAGGAAGAGGGTATGTTCCTTCATATTCAATCGGGTTTTGCGTAGCCATAACGAAGAATGGCTTTTGAAGAGGTACCGGCTCCCCTTCTACTGTTATACTTGTTTCTTCCATACCCTCTAGTAATGAAGATTGTGTCTTAGGAGATGTACGGTTAATTTCGTCTGCTAACACGATATTCCCTAAGATGGGGCCAGCGCGAAACTCAAACTCTAACGTCTTAGGATTATAAATGGAAACACCCGTTACATCTGAAGGTAGCAAGTCTGGGGTGAATTGGATGCGTTTAAAGTCACAATCTAGTGATTTCGCTAACGTACGAACAAGCATCGTCTTTCCTACACCTGGGACATCCTCTAATAAAACATGTCCTTTCGCAAGCAAAGCAACAACACTAAGCAAGGCTTCCTCATCTTTTCCTATCATCACTCTATTAATATTTTTTAAGACTTCTGAAATTTTTGGTTGATATAAAAACGTTTGGTTAACCATTCGTCAAAATCCCTCGTTTCTTACACTCTATTTTCTGAAAAGTCATTCTTATTATAACTATACTATATCCATAGTCTTACGACAAAACTTGCGGTGCTTTAATGAATGAAATATCACGATCATCAGAAACGTTAAATTTAAAGTAGAAAGAACTATTATTTTAATAGAAAATGCATCGTGAACAAACGGGATTCGGTAATATATTCTTATTTCCGGGGAAATAATTGCTTTCGCATAATAATTATCAGAATTTCTGCGAATACACCGAATATAATTAAAAACCTTCATCCGCACCTTCATCTTAAAGTAATTTGCGTAATCTTAGCGTAACATTCGTAAAAAAACATCCGATATTCTCAACTTGTCAACATAAGTTTATTGGTAAAATATCACTCATTTAACTTAATCATTCCATTTAAATAAAAATATACATCCAAAGGAATTTCCATCTAATATCTTATACATCAAGGGGTGGATGGAGAATTCTCACCAATTCATTATATCAGTCTTTCATAAACGATATCTCCCCTTAAGTCATCCAAATATATCCTGATATATTACAAGAATTGAATGATAGGATGAAGTTGTAGCAAAAAACAGCACACAAGGAGGAAGCTAAATATGAAACGCAAGTCAATTATTATTTCAGGAGCACTTGCCCTATCACTTTTAACGGCTCCAGCTACTTCTCTAGCGTCAACAGGGGATAGCCAAGGGTATCAAGCAGAACAAAAAGACAGCCATGTAGAGAAGGCTTTCGAATGGATATCTCAGAATGAAGATCTATTAAAAGTAAATAATTCTCAGAATATAGATCTACAGTCTCTGTTCGACCAACTACAACAAGGTCATCAAAACACGGAACAACCTGCTCCAGCTGAGGAACAGCCTGAAGCAGAACAACCAGAAGCACCTGTAGAACAGCCAGCTGATCAGCAGCCAACTCAGAAAGAACAACAAACTACTGAAGCTCCACAAGAGCAACCAGCTGAAGAAGAAACAACAGAAGAACAACCTACCGAAGAGGCTACACAGGAAGAAACAAACACCGAACAAGCTGAAACAAGCTCTGAAGTATCCGCTTTTGAACAACAGGTAGTCGAGCTAACAAACGAGGAACGTGCTAAAGAAGGACTAGCACCACTTAAATTAGATACTGAACTTAGTGGCGTAGCAAAAGACAAATCACTAGATATGCAGCAGAACGGGTATTTTTCACACAATAGCCCAACTTATGGGTCACCGTTTGATATGATGAATGAATATGGAATCGATTATACAACGGCTGGAGAGAACATCGCTAGAGGGCAAACTTCTCCTGAGCAAGTTGTTGAAGGATGGATGAACAGTGAAGGACATCGCAAAAACATCATGAACTCCTCCTTTACTCACATTGGCGTTGGCCATGCTGAGAATGGTAACTATTGGACACAAATGTTCATCGCAAAATAAGGTAAATCTTCTAGCAACCCCCATCGAGATATTTAATTTCGGTGGGGGTTTTATATAATAATTGATAATTCCTTGGTTATATCTTTACATAAACTCACAAAAGAAAAGCCTCTCCACACTAACGAGAGACTTAATCTATATTCGATATTATTTTTACAAACATTTCTTTATGAGTCTTAAGTAAATAGCTTCGCTGAATTCGCTTGGAACATTTGTGTAATATGGCCTTCAGTTATCGCTCCCCGCTCTAGAAGGCTTGGCAGGACGTTACGGAATAAGTGATCAGGTCGCCAATTTTGCAAAAGGCTAGCAAGTTGGTCAGGCATAACGGGTTCGCGTCCCCACCAGACATTCACTGTATCATGAGAAAGGAAAATTTGTTTCTCGTACCCTAACCCAATAAGTCCAGATAATACACCCATTCGTTCTTCATCCATGGGCGCACCGACAGCCCCTTGTAACCCCCAGCGGTCAAGCGCGATATACACCCCTTTGTGGAGAACTTGCAAATGTTGATTGATATCTGTAGAACCACACATGTGACCAATAACAATTTTAGTTGGGTCTGCTCCTGCTTCAATCAATAATTCAGCTTGTTCGGGACCCATAGTTCCTTCTTGGGTATGGGTTAGGAGAACAATCCCTGTTTCTTTCTGTGCTTTAACAGCTGCTCGAAAAAACATTAGCTCATATTCTGTAATTTCACTTTTGCTAGAAGCTAACTTAATAATCCCAGGTTTGATTCCTGTTCCTTCTATTCCATTTGTAATTTCTTCCATGAACATTTCGTATATTTCTTCTTCCGCGGTTCCTAACTGCTGTCTGAATTTAAAATACGGAGTGGCTCCCTCTCCTTCATAATAAAATCCGGTGGCACAAATAATCTTTAATCCCGTAGCCTCTGAGACCGCTTGAAGCAAGTTTACATCACGGCCGCACTCGTTAGGTGTCGGGTCTACCACCGTTTCAACCCCTTGCTGTTGGATCATTTTTGCAACTTCAATTCCCTGTTGCTTCTTTTTCTCAAAATCATTTGTTCCAAGTGTCATATCCCCTTGAAATCCAGGATAACCGAAATAAAAATGTTCATGAATAAGTGTCTTTCCTAGTTTACTAGATTCTACTGGACCCAAAACCGTCTCGACCTTTCCCATTTAAAACACCTCCGCTATTGTCGTGTTTCGTCTACGGTCCATTCCAGCTCATCATTGAGACATCGGCCATTCAGCCAAGCGTCTTTCACTTTTTATAGGACCAGCTGATGTTGCTGATTCAAGTAACCTCATTAAAAATGCACGAGTTTGACTTGGTTCAATCACATCTTCAATCAAAAACTTCCCAGCTGCTTTATATGGGGAACTATCAAATGCCCACTGTTCTAATAAACTTTCCCGTTCTGCTTTAGGGTTGTCTGATTGTTGAATTTGTCTACCATACACAACATTCACTCCTACTTCAGGTCCAGTGAAGTTAATTTCCGCTGACGGCCAAGCTGCAACTACGTCCGCCCCCATACCTGGACCACACATGTTGCCATAAGCTGCCCCAATACTTTTACGAATGACAACTGAATACTTAGGAACCGTTGATTTTGCCAAAGCCGTATTCCAATTCATAATTTTTGATGGCATCTTTTGTTTTTCAGCATTACTGCTCACACGAAAGCCCGGTGTGTCGTGTAAAAATAATAATGGAATATGGTAAGAATCACACAAACAGATGAAGTCCACTGCCTTGTCGCACTCTTCTGGACCTGGTGAACCAGCCATATAAATCGGCTGATTTGCGATAATTCCAACTGTCCTTCCATTTAATCGAGCCAACCCAGTAACAAGGGCTTTTCCATAAAAGGAACGAAAGTCCATGTAAGAGTCTTGATCAACAAGAACCCGAATCACTTTTTCCATATCATAAGCACGCCGGTTGTTTTCAGGTACAATCGTTCCAAACTCTACATCCCCATCCTTTACATTACGTGGTTCTTCAGAGAGCGATGGGGTTTCTCCAGAGTGGGAAGGCAAATAACGAAAAAAACGTCGGAGGGCATCCATCGCCTCGTGTTCACTATTTGCAATATGGTCAATTTGACCCGTATATTTAGCGTGGATTTCTGGACCACCGAGTTCTTCTGCTGTTAGGTTTTCACCACTCGCCATCTCCAGCATTCTTGGTCCAGCAACGGCCATTCCTGAACCTTTGACTTGTGTAACAAAATCAGAAGTAACTGCCATCCACGTAGGACCGCCGTAACTTTCTCCTAAAATAGCTGTTAAAATAGGTGTCTCTCGACTGTGATCTAGTAAAGTTGACGGAAAAAGCTTATCACTTATTCCATCCGACCCCATCCCATCTGGCATTCTAAGCCCACCACCTTCACATAAATTGAAGATGGGCAGCTTTCGCTTTTTCGCATAAGATTGAAAGTATTCACTTTTCCGGAGATGAACTTCTCCTTCTGTTCCAGAGAGAACAGAAACATCCATGGCTTGAACAACTGCTTCTCTACCTTCTACTTTTATTAATCCTCCGACCAAGCCATCTGCAGGGGTCTTGGTTTCCATGCCAGGTACGGAAGAATGCGCTAATCCGCCTAATTCTAAAAAGGACCCTTCATCCGCAAGCAGATTAATTCTCTCTCTTGCTGAAAGACTTCCTTTTTTGCGTTTTTTGTGCTCTGACTTTTGAATCGCTTCATCTTTCTTCTCTTGTAGTTGTTTTACATAACCATCCATAGAGTCACCTTCTTCTATAAGGACTTTGTTTCAACTATACTTTTTTGGAAGATTCTTCACGTATCGTTCGACGGAGTATTTTTCCTACGTTCGTTTTCGGCAGTTCTCTCCGAAATTCTATTTCCCTCGGTACTCGATATACTGCCATATTATCCCGACAGAATTGAATTAACTCCTCTTCTGTAGTTGATTTACCTTCATTTAAAACAACAACAGCTTTGACACTTTCTCCTCTATATTCATCAGGAACACCAATGACGACAGCCTCTTGAACGTCCTCATGTTCGTAAAGGATTTCCTCTACATCACGAGGATAGACATTGTATCCACTAGCAATGATCATATCTTTCTTGCGATCTAAAATGTACAAGTAACCTTCATCATCCACTCGTCCAATATCGCCCGTATAAAGCCAACCATCCCGAATGGCTGTTGCCGTTTCCTCAAGATTGTTCCAGTAACCTTTCATAACTTGTGGTCCATGAATTATAATCTCACCCGTTTCCCCAACTTGCATTTCTTCGGTTCCACTGCCAACATCAACAATTTTATAATCTGTTGATGGAACGCCAATACCAACACTTCCTGGTTTGCGTTCACCAAACATCGGATTACAGTGGGTAACTGGTGCTGTTTCAGATAATCCATATCCTTCAAAAATTCGTGCTCCTGTTTTCGCTTCAAAACTCCTCATTAGTTCTTGCGGCATAGGGGCGCTTCCACTATTACAAACACGAATACTCCCAATTCCATACTCTTCTGCCTTCGGGTGACTCGTAATACCTACATACATGGTAGGTACTCCTGGGAACATTGTCGGTTGCTCTTGCTTAATGGTATTTAATACTTCTTCGATTTCAAAACGGGGCAGCATAATGCTCTTGGAACCCGTGTAAATCGACAAGTTCATACAAGAGGTCATACCAAAAACGTGAAATAATGGAATAACGGTTAAACAACGTTCTTCTCCCATTTCCATCTCATCTTGAAAATATTGATACGTTTGCAACACATTAGCTACAACATTTCGGTGGGTGAGCATTGCTCCTTTCGAACGTCCTGTCGTCCCTCCTGTGTATTGAAGCACAGCTAAATCCTCTTTCGGTTCTATCTCAACAGGTCGAGGCGGTCCTGGTGCACTTTGTAAGAATTCAGTAAACTCATTTTCACTTCCTGTCTTTTCATAATCTCCCGTAAATTGAACGACTACTACATTTTTGATCGATGTTTGGTCTTTAATTTTTTCCAGAATAGGAACAAGCGGAGCGTAGATGACAATGGTTTCCGCCCCTGAGTCTGTTAAAATATGTTCAAGCTCACGATCGACAAGCATCGGATTCACTTGGGTAACGACACCACCCGCCTGCAAGATACCATAATAGCTAATGACGTATTGTGGGCAGTTTGGCAGCATTATAGCCACACGATCCGCTTTACTGACTCCTTGATGTTGCAGAGACGAAGCGAATCCAGCACTCTGTACAGCTAATTGGTGATAGGTAATTTCATTTCCATAAAAGGACAAGGCCGGTTTGTCAGGATACTGACGGGCAGAGTCTTCGAGAATGGCCGTCAAAGGTACGCTTGGAACCTCAATTTCTGAATGAATATGTTCTGGATAATGCTTTTTCCATACTTGTTCCATTAGTAATTCCTCCTTAAGAAATTTAGAATGTTAATCCTCCACCATCAACCATCAACGTTTCCCCTGTAATAAAAGAAGCCTGATCTGAAGATAAGAATACGACAGCTTCTGCAACTTCCTCAGGTTTGCCAATACGCCCCAAAGCATTTGCAGAAGATACCACGTCCCATTTGCGCTTATCTTCACGCCATTTGTCAACAATTGGTGTATCAATAACACCAGGACCCACTGCATTGACACGGATACCATAGCGTCCATATTCTAAAGCTCCGTTCTTTGTCAGTGTTACGATCCCCCCTTTTGAAGCATTATAGGCACTCACTCTTTTTTTGCCTTTAAACCCGAGTACACTTGACGTATTAGTGATCGCCCCTTTGCCATATTCCATCATTACGGGAATAGCATGCTTCATTCCAAAAAACACACCCTTCAAATTGGTATCGACGACACGCTCCCACTCCAACTCTGTCATTTCATGAAGCTTCTTCTCATCACCTCCGACACCTGCATTGTTAAATAAAATATCGATTGATCCGAAGCTATTTTTGGCATAGGCGACAGCCTCTTTGACACTAGATTCCTTCGTAACATCTGTTTCGAAAAACGCTGCACTTCCTCCTTTGTCTTCAATTTCCTTGACTACCTCTTCTCCTTTTGCCCGATTACGATCGCAGATAAGGATTTCGGCACCTTCATCTGACATTCGAACGGCCGTAGCATGACCAATTCCACTAGCTCCCCCGGTAATAATCGCATTTTTCCCTTTAAGCCTCATGGTTTCACTCCTTCATTCTCTCCGTGTTTGCTCTTTAACTACAATCCTCCGTATTCACCCTTTCCTCATCACATACTGACTTTATACCTTAATTAATGATAACGCTTTCAAAAAAAGGAACAACACTTCCTTCATACTTATCCTGTACGTTCCCCTTATTCAAGAATCATAATACTAACCAGTCAGTATATAACTCTTAAAAAAAGTCCAATCTACATTTTACTATATATTAACTTTTCTGATAATTCAAGGTAATTAATATTCTCTCTCTTGTTTAGAACAATAAACCAGGGATTAAGTATAATCTAACTAAATCAATGAGTTTTAGGGGAGAATGTCTACTATTAAAGTTCATTTAGAAAGGAAGTGTTGATTTGCCAAGCCAACTGTTACAACACGCTACCAATCGTCCATGGATGATGAGGCAAAGGTGGGAACATTTGCTATTTATGCATCAGCCCGCCTCCAAACAACTTTTAAAATTAAACCTCCCACCTATGTTGGAATTAGATACATTTGACGGCGAAGCATGGATCGGAATTATTCCATTTCAAGTAAGTGATTGGAGGCTGCGAGGAATGCCCGCAATCCCCTATCTAAAATCATATTTGGAAGTGAATGTTCGTACGTATGTTAAACATCAAGGAGTGTCAGGTGTTTACTTTTTCAGTCTAGATGCCAACCTTCTTCCTGCAGTCATCGGTGCTAGGACGTTTTCACTTCCGTATCATTATGCGGATATGGAACTCACCAAAGAAAGTGGGCGCTTTAGCTATTTTAGTCATCGAAAAAACAAATCATTCGGTAATTTTGAGGGGAATTATAGGCCAGTTTCTGAGTTTTATTACCCCGATGAGGGGACACTGGTCCATTGGTTCGTAGAGAGGTATATTTTATGGACCATTAAGGGAAGATCATTACTTAGAGGAGATATTCATCATAAAAGATGGAAGATAAGTAACGCAGAAGCTAATATTAAAACGAATACACTCACTCTATTTGCAGCAGGAAACGACTGGCAACTTCACTATGCTTCACCAAGAGAGGCTTTGCTTTGGGCATTAAGGAAAGTATAAAATAAACGGTCTGCCCTATATAAAGTGGACCCTATGTCAAGGACACTTTGAAAAAAACTACTAACATTTATCACTCTTACCTCT
>NZ_JBHSZV010000042.1:0-22501 GCF_042663045.1 Halobacillus seohaensis
GGCAGCCATTCCTAAGTTTGCATGCAAATCTTGATAGCGGGCGGTCCTATTAAAATCCTTGATATAGAGAAGTTCATTGCAATAGAACACGGATAGTGGAAGATAGTCCTTCTGGGAAAGGGATTCGTTCCTCACACATCGAAGCGGGGGCTTGGGAATCTCCCCGTTTCCTAGCCACCCATCCTTTGCTTTTAATGAACGGCCCTACTGCCATGAGTCGTCTTCTGTGTTCGCTACACCATATGGAACAAGTGTGCAGTTGCAAACTCCCATCTATGAATAGCCTATGCCTACTATTAGAAGAACCACCTCCTGAGGTTTTCGTTTCCACACAAATGCAAGGAGGTCCGGGAAATCGCGAGACTCCTATGGGATGAACATGATCGGTGAGATCCTGCAGGGCGATAGCCCGAGGAAGCTCGCCACATGCCCATGGAAAGCGAGTGATTTCCCGGACCTCCAAACGCTTTCAACCATAACGGAAACAACATCTCTCGAAGCTGAGTCTTCAAGTAAAGGATTCTTTAGTTGAAGAAGAAATATAAAGAAAAACGCTTGGACATTAAAATGTCCAAGCGTTTTTCTTTACCAATTGTAATGTTATTTAGTATGTTAATTGGTTCGATAATTCTGTTGCTATTTTTCCCTCTAAATATGTTTTTGTACTCCAAAACTGAACTATTTAATTTTAATGCCCAAGTGTTTTGTTTGTTATTTGCTTGTTAAACTAAATACCCATATTATAGAAAAATCAACTTTGAGACATTAGCAAATAGCATACCAATTAACATAGTAATTAGCACGTTGGCATCAGCTATTGTCATTATGTTTTTGGGTTGCGATTTTGTATGATAATTCAAGTGTTAATTTCCCATAACACTTGAATTATAAGGGAAAAATAAAAGACCAAATCAAATGCGATTTGGTCTGCTAATAAGTATGCTATTTCAAAAATTTCCCCACCGAACTACTTAATTCAGTGAACTGAGTTTTTTTATTTAGTTACAAACACGGCAAAATTAGTGATACAAATCAAGCTGTAAGCTACAATTTATAATAGTTTTCAAAGATTTTTTAATAGGAAACGATCGCCAGGTTCACGACTTCTCTATATGTGAATAATTTAAATGAGCAAAGATTCATTCTCATAAATAAACGAATAACAAAGATCAATAAACAAAAAATGATCATTCGTTAACGGGAAACTAAACGTACGTATCATTTCCCTTGTCTCAATATCCGAATAATTCTCAGATAAGATGCCTCTGCTCCAGGTTTTCATTTGCATCGTATTTTCTAAAAAATACGGACGAAACGCCCAATTAGAACCTTTCTTTTGTGGCTCAGCCTTCCATAGATCTTCATGCTTTCTAAAGTTGGAAGACACTTGATCACCATCACTGTCACAAACGAACATACGAAAGCTTTCCTCATCAAATTGACTAATAAGACTCTCGAGAAACAAATCTGCTTTTTTCGTACCTTCCCATTGCGGAAGTAAATCCTTAACCTTTTGTTCCCAGTGTAAAACGTGATTCATCCGCTGTTGCACTAAAGACTTTTCACGTGAAATGTATTCAGCGACCCTTTGTCCAACATTCACAGATAATAAATCGTTAACTGCAAGGTCAAACCCTGGTTTCGCTAAATAGTGTCCTTGGTAATAACGTCCTCCATGTTTCCATGCAAAATGTAGCTGAAAATTATCCTCAATATTTTCAAAAAGCAACTCAGCCCCTATACGCTGCGCTAACATAGATAAAGAATACATAATATCATGAAAGCCATCTGAGTTATGGTTACGAATAATACCTGTATCAATTTTTAAGATGTTAGGCTCGAGCTGACGGATACGGTCAATGTTAGAGCTTTTCGCCCCAATTTGGTCAACAGCAACCTGGATCCCATACGTTTTATAATAGAGAAGTAGGTGATTCAGATTTTCAAATTCTTCATCAAAATCATGTTCTGTCACCTCTAACACTATTCTGTTCATCGAAAACCCTTTTTGCTCAAACATAATTAACGTTTGCAATAAGTCTTCCCCGTCATTCACCATTAATTGTTGAGCATTTCGATTAATAAATAAATAACCATCCTTGTTCGCCTCAATCATTTCAGTGATTGCTATGTGCAATAAGTGCTGATCCACATCCACTTTAAACTCGTCAGGTACATCCGTATCATGAAAAAATGCACCAAGACTTACCCATTCTTCACCATTGTAAACTCGACCTAATACTTCATAACCAATGACTGTATGTCTGATAGCACTTACAATTGGTTGATAAACAGGCTTTATATTATGTAGATTTCCAACAATATCTAACGGATCCATGTATGTATCTCTCTCCTTCATGAAGCTATTCTAATACCAACCAATTTTCACGGAAATATTAGATAAAATACCCTGCGCTTTTCATGGTGTGTTTATTAGGGTTGCATAAATAAAATAAACTAAATGTTACTTCTTTTTTTATTCTATCATGCGCAAGAGCGGGAATCATCTACGCAGGAAAAGTTTTCTATAAGAAAATATTGTACACAGAAAAGCATCAAGACCCCTCCACTGAATCGACACGGATGGATCATGACGCCTTCGAAGCTATTGTTTTCTACGTTTCACTTGTACTCGTTATTTCAATTTCCTTTAATGCTTGGGAGGCTAACTGATCTGCTTCCTGATTATCTTTCCGTGACACGAGTCTATAATCTGGATCAATACCTAACTTCTTTAGTTTACTTTCAACTCGATCAGCCCATTTTGATAATTCTTCATCAAAACACGCCCATTCTTCTTTTAACTGATTGATAACAACTTGGGAGTCTCCTATAAATTTAACAGGCAAATGATGAACACCTAAAAGTTCCAATTCTTTTAGTCCAAGATGAAGTGCTGCATACTCCGACTCATTATTCGTATCAAGTTGTTCGACTAACGCATTTTTACGAAGGCGAAACGCTTTTCCATTTTGCTCATAATAGATCGCACAACCTAAACCTGATCTTTTCGTTTCTCGATCAAAACCACCATCAAAATACACCGTGACGTTGTGTGGTTCGGTCTGAATGCCCTTCATATATTCCTTTAATTCTTTCAACGTCCATGTATGATCATAACTATCAATGAACGTTAAACTCTTCGCACGCCCTGTTTTCTCTAAATCCTCAGCAATTAATATGGCTTTCCCAGCCTGCATCTCATCCGAACTGAATATTGTCTCGGTTCGTTTTGGTGTTTTATAAGTAACTTCGATTCTGACATTCAAAATAAGACCACCCTTAACAAGGTTGATTTAGATAAAAATAATAATTCCCTTTATAACCATTGTACCCTTATGACTAGAAAATTATATAGCACCGAGGTCTCCATTTCCATTATCGACTTTTAACGAATGATTGGTATCACGGACTGTAGCATAAAAAATACTTTTTAAATTTGAGTAACCTGCAGCTTTGAGTTTGTTTATTAACCATTCTTCATCTTTTTGAATTAAATTTAAATTATGATGCTGCACTTTTCCTTCGATCACTACAGCTATAGGCAACCCTTCGTATTCTATTTTATAACCTAACATTTTAGGGGTCACTGGCAGGTTATGTTCTTTAGGCATTACACTAATATCACCATTCGGTTCTAAGATCGCATACTGTATGTCTATAATATCAGGGTATCCTTTACTTCTAATACTTGATAATAGTTCTCCTAAAGGAAAGCGATTTTTTTCTAGATTTGATTTAATTAGCTTACCGTGTTTAATCAAAATGCTTGGCTCTCCGATAACTATACGATTAAACACCCTAAGAAGATTAAGTCTTGATAAAACAATATGTATTGTAATAACAATACCGATTCCTATTAGTGCTTGGCCAATCCCATCAACTTCAATCGGTTTAACAGCAAGTGTAATAATGAAAAAGATAATAATAAAATCATGAGGAGTGAACTGAGCTAATGCTGATTTACCCATAAACCGTACCATGACAATAGTTACGAGTAATAATAAAATCAATGTCCCTATAAATAAAAACATAACTCTCAACACCCACCTCTATTTTGAATGCTAAATATGTACCTAAGAAATCCTCTACCTTATTGTGCAGAAACATGTTGAAAATATACTTTTGAAATTAGTAGGAGAACTTACTTAAGTAAAAGTAGTAACAGCTTATATTTTTAACATATCTTATTTTAAAAAGCGGCCCCTCCCTAATGGAAAAGCCGCTCATTTTTAGCCTTATGCTCTTATTAGTTATGTCATTGGTTTGGATCTGAAACTTGTTGTAATCTTTGATCCATTTCACCCACAGGATCTGACACCTGTTGGAACGATTGATTACTCATATCATGTACTGCTGACACTTGTTGCAAAGCCTGCTCATTATTGTCTGACACTTGCTGTAATGTTTGGTTATTTTTAACCTTTTCTAATATGTTTGTCAATTGTTGATTTTGTTGATTGTTAAGTCCATTAGAAACCATTTGAGGAATCTGTTGAAAGGTACCATTTCTGACACCTTTAGAAATTCCATAAACAGCTGCTCCAGTTGCACCTAAAGCTAACAGAGAAGTCATCATCCCACGTTGGTTGCCCATAAATATTAACATCCTTTTCTAAAACTAAAGTATTTGTTTTCCACTTTCAATTGCTTTGTTATGAATTATTAAATGTCTGAGAAATTTCCTTTTTGGCAAGTTCTTCATTGGCGGACTCAAGCTGTTTATGCTCATCAACTGAGTCTCCTGCAAACCTGTATTCTATATCAAATGGTTGATTAGAACTTCGTCTATTTTCCACACTTATTTCCCCATTTGTATTTGTTTCTGTAGGAAAACCAAATTTCTTTTTAGGTTGTTTTTTCATTTTTCCACCTCAATATATAGGTTGTGTTTCAAATCTTTTTTTAATTCTTGCTACCAAATGTTTTTACAAAATCTTTGCGATTCATAGTAGCTGAATAGTTGGAGAATGTAGATAGTGAACGAGTATTAACACTGAATATCCCTATCACTTTAAGTTGAGCCAAAATTAGGATTATAATTTATTGGTTGTTTACTCACTCCAAATCGATTACTATGGGAATAGCGAATTTTTTTAAAGAGGAGCGTATCTATGAAACAATCCATATACGGATTAACGCTTGAACAACTGACCGCCTGGCTTGAAGAACATGGAGAGAAGAAGTTTCGTTCTAAACAAGTGTGGAATTGGCTCTACCAAAAACGTGTGACTGATTTTTCACAGATGAAAAACTTGAACCAATCCAGTATTGATCTTTTAGATGAACATTTTACGATAGGGACTTTAAGAGAAGAAATTAAACAAGAATCAAAAGACGGCACGGTTAAATTTCTATTTAAGTTGGACGATGGAAACGTAATCGAAACCGTGCTTATGCGTTTTAACTATGGACTTTCGGTTTGTGTGACCACGCAGGTTGGCTGTAACATTGGCTGCTCGTTCTGCGCAAGTGGTGTTTTACGTAAACAACGCGACTTATCAAGTGGTGAGATTGTCGAACAAATTATGCAAGTTCAACAGCACCTGGATCAACAGAATCAAGATGAACGTGTTAGCCACATTGTTGTTATGGGGATTGGCGAACCTTTCGATAACTACGAAAACTTGATCGACTTCTTGAATGTAGTCAATGATCAAAAAGGCTTGTCTATCGGTGCACGTCACATTACAGTATCCACTAGTGGAATCGCACCAAAAATGTACGAATTTGCGGATGAAGGGATTCAGATCAACTTAGCCTTATCCATTCACGCACCCAACAATGAACTTCGCTCACAAATCATGAAAATTAATCGAGCCTATCCATTAGAAACACTAATGCCGGCGATCGATTACTATTTAAAGAAAACAAACCGTCGTATTACTTTTGAGTATATATTGTTAAAAGATGTCAACGATCACAAGAAAGAAGCTGAAGAGCTCGCTAATTTACTCCACAACAAGCGCCATTTATCGTACGTCAACTTAATTCCGTACAATCCTGTCGCTGACAACCCGTACGAACGGAGTGAAAAAGAAGCCATTCTTACCTTCTATCAGACCTTAATGGATCGTGGGATTAAATGTGGTGTTCGTACCGAGCACGGAACGGATATTGATGCAGCTTGTGGTCAACTTAGAAGTAAGCAAATTGAAAAAGAAAAAGCACTTAAAAACAAAAGTCTACAAGAAACCTAAACAGCATAAGGCATTAGCCTAAGTAGTTCAGTTTTGGAGTACAAAAACACAACTTGTACCCCTGTAACTGAACTACTTTTTTTATAGGCTCTTGTTTCAGACTCGCCTCGTCCGAAGTATACGGACAATTTGTATTCATTAGTTATAATATAGAATGGTGGAAATATCGGCATGAGGAGAAGGCGATCGTATATAGCTCGCTTTCCACGGGAAATATATCTGGTTAGATGTATAACTCACTACGCTAAATGTATAAAGATAAATTCAATTATAGCCCTTCTCCCTTTGCGTCATAAGAAAGTATTTGAAAATGACCTTTAACCATACGAAAATAAAAAAATGAAGGGACTCAGCCCTTCAAATCCAATCAAGCTTGTTCTGTTTGGTTCTTCTTCGTTAATTTAAAGAAGGCTATGGAACCAATAAACGAAGTTGTGAATAATGTTGCTCCCATAGGAATAGCTGTCGTCTCATTAATACCAACAAGTGGTGAGACCATCGACCCAAATAATAACGGAAGCATACCTAACACAGCACTTGCACTCCCTGCACGATGTCCTTGATTTTGCATCGCTAGTGTAAAGGTACTTGTCAAAATCATTCCCATAGAAGTCATGTAAATAAATATCGGGATCACAAGCGTAGGCAGTGGCCCTTCGATAATTGTCATGATAAGAAGTACAGAAGTTGCACTTACAGCAATAATCACCGCTGTTCGAAGCAAACTCCTTTCATGAATGATTCCACCCAAACGCCCAATAATAAAACTCCCTGTAATAATAGCTAAACCATTAATACCAAAGAGAACACTAAAGACCTGAGGAGACACATTATAAATACCTTGATACACGAAAGGCGTCCCAGATACATATGCAAAACTTCCTCCATGGATAAATCCGATAGTCAATGCGTAACCAATAAAAGATCGATCTTTCAAAATACTACCTATCGTACGAAGAGAATGTCCAAGCGTACTTGGTATCCGCTTATCTTCAGGTAAGGTTTCCTTTAACTTCATAGCCACAGTAAAAACAATGAGCAGACCGAGAAAACTTAAAAAGTAGAAAATCGTATTCCAGCTTGCAAATGGCAAAAGCAGGATAGCTCCACCTGCCATTGGAGCTATCATAGGCGCAGTTGCATTGATAACCATTAAAAGCGCAAAAAATTTCGTAAGGTCTCTTCCGCTAAACACATCACGAACGACCGCACGAGAAAGCACTACACCTGCTGAAGCAGTGAAACCTTGTAAAAATCGGGCGGCAATCAATGTAATAATATTGGGAGCTAATGCACAAAGAAGCGATGATACAGCAAATAAGAAAATCGATATCATTAAGGGTCTCTTTCTACCCCGGGCATCACTAATCGGCCCGACAACGATTTGACCGACCGCAAGTCCGATTAAACAAGTCGTTAAACTTAGCTGTACAAGCGAAGCACTAGCCCCTAAATCATTTGCTATACCGGGGAAACTTGGCAAATACATGTCAATATTAAGTGGTCCTAATATTCCAAGCATGCCGAGAAGAAAAGCTAATCCTAAACGCTCTTTTCCTTTGGGATTATGTAGCATGAACCTAAAAACACCTTTCCTATCTAACTACTCTTTTAACAACTATTTGGCTAGTATGGCATTATATGTAACAGAAAGTAGTGTTAGTTTATTTACTATATAATATGTTTAAATACCTTCATTTCAAGAATACACTTCGAAAATTATACGCACTTCTCTCCTCCTTTACGTTATACCTGTTAGTAAGTATACCAATTAAAATACCGGATCGTTAATAAAAGAGCTTGCTGTCACTCTAATTTATTTACCAAAGTGGAAAAGAAAAATGTAAATTCCCCTCCAGTCAATCATCCCGCTTGTTTTGCGGACAAAACGTCTCCTGCTAAGCTAACAAATCTAAATTTAAATGCACATTATCGCTTAACATAGCCAATAATCGTACCATTTTAAATTGAAAAAAATTTTCTGTCCATATAATAGTGCTTTAGTTGAAGAAAGAAGATAAATTAATTATGTAAAAAACGCTCAAGTGGATTGTGACCGTTGCTAAATTCACTTAAAAAATGAGGCACTAATCGACGTGCGATTTGTACACCTGATTCGTATGCGATTTATTATTTTAACCTCGATGATCCCGTTACAATTAAAGGTAATTCTGCTAAATCTTCAATTATGAAATCAGCTTCAACATTATTCCATTGGGGATCCCTTTTCCAAACACCTTTCATACCTACGCTTTGAGCAGCATGAACGTCTTTTTCTGGATTATCTCCAACAAATATACTTTGATTAGCCGAGACTTTCAGTTGGTCTAAAGCTTTTTTAAAAATTCGAGGATCAGGTTTCTTCACCCCTTCCCATTCAGAGACTAGGACTGCTTCAAAATAATTCTCGATACCTAAAGCCTTTACGTTATCCAATTGAAAATTCCCTTTTCCATTTGTGACTAACCCTAGACGGAGATGGTTACTTTTCAATTCCTCTAACATACTATGCAGATTAGGAAATGGAACACTATGGTGCTTAAATTGAGTTATGTAATCGTGTAGTAAATCTCCCCAGGTTATTTCCGTGATATCAAATTCATGAACTAGTTGTTTATACACTTTATCCTTCCAAACATACCCTCGATCATCAAGTTCGATAAATCTAGTAGTATAGCTTTCTTTTGATATATGACCTATCGATGAATTCAATCGTTCGTGTTGATTATAAATGAAGCTCTTTACTGACTGATCTCGATTTAACAACGTCCCATCCAAATCAAAGAAGACAGCCTCTATCATTTCTCTACCACTCCCTAATCTTCTATAGTTCGATATGTAGCACCCTTGACGAGTTATGAACGTCAAGCCACCTCTCAGCTTCACTTACTAACCATTTATTACTACTGGTCTTTCTATTTCTGATATTAGATAAAATGTATTCAATTTTTCAATTCAATTAGACACCTCAAGAGTGATATCTTTTCTATCTATTCTCTGGCATCCATTCCTTTGAAAGGATACTGTACATAATGCAATCATGGTAATGGTCATACAAATACTCCCCCTCTCTAATCACTCCTTCTTGCGTCATACCTATGCTTTCTGGAATACCTCTACTTTTTTGATTATCAACACCACATTGAATTTCAACACGATTAAGGTTATATTCTGCAAAGGCATAATCGATTAATGCCTTTACTGATCTTGTTATAATCCCATGACCTTGATACTTTTCGGATAACCAGTAACCGATGCTAGTTTTTCTGTTCGACCAATCAATCCCGTGAAATCCAGTCATTCCCACTAACTTTCTTTTGTAGAAAATGCCTACTTGAAAGCCATCACTAAGAGAAAATTGCTTCAGCCACTCTTCGATTATCGGCACATAATCCTCCTCTTGTTTCATGCTATCCACCCACGGAAGCCACTCCCTTAAGTAATTTCTTGACTCGTCTACCAAAGCAAACAATTCTTTGGCATCACCCTTTTCAAGTAATTTCAGTGATAAATTATTATCAATTGTTAAAGTAAACATAATTATTTATCTCCTTCATTTTATTAATTAAATTTTCCATTTTAAAAGTAAATCTTTTAACCTTTGAGCGTATAAAAATCAAGATACTGAGTAAACAAGAACATCTTGGTCTGAAAACACAATCTCTTTTTCAAGACTCATTCCAATTTTCTCAGCTATTACAATAGAAGCGACGTTTCCAGGTTGAATTAAGGCAATCAGTCTTGGCTCACCTAATACCTGCAGGCCATACTCTTTAAGTGCCTTAGCCACTTCTTTTGCATAACCAAGTCCCCAGTATTGACGGCAAATCCAATACCCTATTTCTATCTCCTTCTTGCCATCCACTATTTGCGGAACCAAGCCGGCATGGCCTACTGGTGTTTCGTCATCTTTTCTAAAAATTTGTTGTAATCCAAATTCTGAACCACTTTCGTATGTATTATAAATCCAATTCAGAAATTGCCTTGTACCCTTTTTATCTTTCGTCTGTCCATTCCCAATGAAACGCATCATTTCAGGGTCAGACAACATAGTCATTAAGAACTCTTCATCTTGATCTTCATAAGGTCGCAATGATAATGTTTCTGTAGATCGTTTCATTCTGCACGTCCCTTCATATTTCTACTAAAATACTAGTAAAATGTTACGACTACTATTCTACTTCATTTCGGTATTACTCAACCACTTCTATATAATAAACCACAAACCATGATGACTCCTCTTTTTCTATTCAAACTTAATCATGTAAACAAGCTTATAATAACCTATCATAATGAAAACTATTGATAAGATATAGTGAAATATTATACTTAATTTCTTCAAACAAAAGTAAAGCTAATATCGCCACTCATTACTACCTCACTTTATATACGATTTATATAAGTTCACGTTTCATTACACGACATGTACAAAAATTCTTTTGTTTCATAATAAGCTAGTCAACTCTCATTCAATATACCATTTTCGAAGAGTCATACATATCTATACAAAAGAAGGCGTGCAAATGAACGTAAGCAGTTCCGATACTGTGAAGAAAGTGTAAAACATTGGAAGCACTCCTAAAATAGCACATAAAAACGCACTGGATAATCCATAAGTAGATCCGTTTCGGTGGAGAAACATACGAATTAGCAGACCAAATCGCATATGATTTGGTCTCTTGTTTTCCCCTTATACATCAATGATTATGGGATAATAACACTTGACTTATTATACAAAATCACAACTCAAATAACATAATGACAATAGCCGTTGTCAACGTGCTAATTACGACTCCGAGATTGTGCGGCTGTTCCGTCATCAGTAGGAGGAGAAGGTGGTCGGAACATCTACGAATCTATGAAGTCGGCACTTAGCTATTGATATAACAGCATGTTTATCCTCTATTTTCATTATGGAGGAAGGCCTCCTATTCGGGTCCGTTCGTGAAAATAAAGCAGAGAGGGCAGGGACAAGCGGAATAGACGAGCCCCACAGAGCAAAGCGAAACCACTAAAAAAGTCTTTACAAAGAAAAATACAATGAGACCACCCACTATATCGGTGATCCCATCGTCTTTGCCTTCTTTATATTGATTGATTTAGTTATTGTTCTCTTATATTACGTTTTTCAGTTGCCATAGCAAAGCTCGAGAAGACTCGGCGTCTGCCCGCGGAAAGCGGGTCGTTTCCCATCCCCATTCTCCGATGAAAAGCAACGGAACCGCCATTCTTTTATTGAATTATCCGAGGCTTTAAGCGATATTCATGAAAGCACCTTCCAGCCCAATTCTCACTCATAAGGAGTGCTTTTCACTTGAATCACCACATCTGATGCTTCCGTTCTCCTTACGAAAGCAAGAAGGTCCGGGAAATTGCGAGACTCCTCCTTTAAAAGCGGAGGCGCCTTGGTCAGCGGCGTATGGACTGGACTGAGCTGTCGGAGATAAAGGAAACACGAAGAACATCGTGATTCGATGTTGACTTATCGTACAGAAGCGAGGGAAGTCTCACTAGCCGCTAGGCGCTGGAGCTGGATAACACCGATAGGATTGATGAACGGATGTAGCTTTCGTACTTATAAGACGTAAGAGCTGGGATGAACATGATCGGTGAGATCCAGCAGGCGTAGCCTGAGGAAGCTCACCACATGCCCACGGAAAGCGAGTTATTTCCCCGACCTTCTAACGCCATCCTTTGTAACGGAAACCAGAATCCAAGCGTTTTTTCAATAAGATTGTCTTTCCTTGACTTAAAATAGACTTTTTCAAAGTGGTTACGCGTCCTCCATATGGCATGGAAAACGAAGAGAATCAATCTTGTGATAAGAATAGACATGATTTAGACCCCACATCAAAACTAGGAGAATCATCATACACCCACAGAAAGCGAGCCGTTTTCCCCGACCATTCTTTTTTCCAACTCTTTATTCAACCATACTGCTCATTTTAAAACACCGGTAAAAAATACAGACCAAATCATTATACGATTTGGTCTGCTAATTGATAAGTTATTCCGTGTATTATTCACCGAGACTACTTACGAATGAACGCACGCCTTTTATTTCTCCTACATGAACAGAGGTATGATCAATCCTGCTAATAACAGAATAATGGCTCCACCTAAACGAGAAGATATTTGTGCAAACGGCATAAGTTCCATTCTTTTAGAAGATGAAAGTACTGCAACATCTCCTGTACCTCCCATATTAGCCATACATAATCCAGCAGTAATAGCAGACTCAATCGGATAGAAGCCAACAACTTTCCCAAGTAAACCAGCACCAATGACGGCTCCGATTATAACACCGAATACAGTTAGAATGTATTGCAGCGTCAACGCTTCAATTACTGTGTTTAAATCCGTATAAGCAATTCCAATTCCAAATAGTAATGCAAGTGTCCAGTTCTTTGCTACAAATTTGTACCATTGATTGGCACCTTCTAATACAGTAGCCGGAATCACATCAGCAATTTTTGCAATAGCTACAATAATAATCATTAAAGCATAAGGGTGTAGAGGAATAAATCCACCTAGTAATGTGCCTACTGTAAAAAATAGAAGCGCAGCCATTAACCCTACTCCCATTTTTTGAATGTCGTACTTCGGTTTTTCTTCTTTGTACTCAAAACCTTTAAGAAGCTGTCCATTTCCTGTGAGTGAAGGGACCTTCTTCCCTAAGATATTAAGCATACTTGCAAGAATTATTGCAAAAACGTTTCCTAAAGCTAGAGCTGGGACGAGCATAGATATATAATAACTAGGGTCATTTCCCATTAATTCGCTATAAATTTGACTCATTGGAACAGCACCTGCTCCCATTCCGCCACCCATAATTGGCATGGTTATAACAAGAACCGCGTCTCTTAATGAAAAGCCGACTAAAGATCCTAACAAACCAGCAACAAGCATAGCTCCGATCACTGCACCAAAAATCGGTAAAAAGTATCTTAAACCAACTTTAACTAAAATTTCTTTATTCATTCCTAAAATACTACCAGTAATAAGGGCGGCAATATAAAAGTTTAAGAATCCTCCCGTTTTCATAAAATCAGTAATCATTGTAACCGTAGTATCAGGTAAAAATCCTGCATACACCATGTAAGCCGCTCCGAAAATAGCTATAATCGCGCCTCCACCTAAGTACGTTTTAACAAAGGGGGTGTGGTCACCAATCCAGCCAAATAGCTCTCCCAGAACCATCATAATGAGTAGGCTGCCGAGCATTCCTCCAGGTAAATTACCTGTGTACATGCTGACCATTGTAATTGCCGTAAATATAAAGAACCACACAACAGGCATTCCAAATATTGTGATCGATTTCTTTTGATTATTTAATGGAGTGACATTTTCCTTTGATTGCTGATAATCGCTCACTCTTTCTGCTGAACTTTGCATGTAAATCTCTCCTTTCAATATTACGTGTAATTTAGGAATGTACTAAGTTTTCCGTTTTCTCTTTCACCGCTTGTTCGACTGCATCAGCAACTGCCATAGCCACTGATTCATTTAAAGCTCTAGGAATCACATAGTCCGAACTTAATTGATCTTCTGAAACGATTGCAGCGATTCCTTCTGAGGCTGCGATTTTCATATCTACGGTTATATCTCTCACATTCATGTTCAAAGCCCCTCGAAATATCCCCGGAAAGGCAAGCAAGTTATTAATTTGATTAGGGTAGTCTGATCGTCCTGTTCCAACCACCACTGCTCCTGCATCTTTTGCTTCCTCCGGATAAATCTCAGGAATTGGGTTTGCCATCGCAAAAATGATGGGTTCGGGAGTCATCATATGGATTTCTTCCTTACTTAAGGCTGCTGGACCTGAGACTCCGATGAAAACATCTGCCCCTGTAATTGCATCACTAAGTTTTCCACTTACCTGGTTGGGATTCGTTTTCTCCGCCATAGACTCTTGCATCTTATTCAGCCACGGTTCACCTTTCTTTACAATCCCCTCCAAACTAACTAAGACAACATCTGTAAAACCTGCATTTAATAAAAGGTCAGCAATTGCTAATCCGGCCGCTCCTGCTCCATTAATTACGATTCTCGATTGCTTTTTAGTTTTTTTCACTAGTTTCAGTGCATTAATAAGAGCGGCTAAAACAACGATGGCTGTTCCATGCTGATCATCATGAAAAACAGGTATATCTAATTCTGCTTTTAAACGTTTTTCTATTTCGAAACATCTTGGTGAAGAGATGTCTTCTAGATTAATTCCAGAAAATGTAGGGGCTAACGCTTTAACAATCGATATAATTTCTTCAGTGCTTTTTGTATCTAAACAAAGTGGAAAGGCGTCGATTCCAGCAAAGTTTTTAAACAAAATGCTTTTGCCTTCCATAACGGGCAAAGCCGCTTTTGGACCAATATCACCGAGACCTAAAACAGCTGTACCATCAGTAACGATCGCTACCATATTACCTTTTGAAGTTAAGGTGTCAGCTGCTGAAGGGTTTGTAGCAATCTCTTTACAAATTTCTGCAACACCCGGTGTGTACACTAAACTTAAATCCTCTTCTGTAATGACAGGGACTTTACTTGTGACCTCTATCTTTCCCTTATATTTTCTGTGTAGATTTACTGTCTCTGTATTATTCATTGTTTTGACCTCCAATCTCAAAGAAATCGCTTACATTTATAGGTTTCATCATAAAATTAATTTCTGAATTTTCCTATAATATGAAAGTAAAAAACTTATTGTAATTAAAAAAAGCAACCATTTTTATGGTTACGTAGTTCCGTTTTGGTGGAGAAACATACGAAATTGCATACTAATTCGAAGACCAAGTAGGTAATTGTAGAGTCTGTGAAGGATTGTTGAAGATTCGATTCCGAGATTGTGCGGCTGTTTCGTCATCGGTAGGAGGAGAAGGTGGGCGGAGAAATAACTCGCTTTCCGTGGGAGTATTGAAGACTGATACAGACCAGGAAATAGATCTATTGAGCCATGAGATAAGTTGTTAAAAATCGGGTGTGATAGCCTGTTTATATGAAGTGTAGGAGGCTTACCTGGTGTGTATGCCTACCATCACCACCTCCCCTTGTGAAGACCGTTTCTGAATTTATATTACAGATATCAATAGTACAGAATCTATTAATGGCAGAAGTGAATCAATTTCATGGCACAAGCAGATTATTTTGATGGCAATATTCACACAGTACCTCCGATTTTCATAAAAAGGATTCCGTTCCACTCTTCATAGTCATGAGGGTTGGGCAACCTCTAGACTCCTTGCGGGAAAGGCTTGCCGTCTTCCCCGCGGAAAGCGAGTGGTTTCCCATCCCCCATTCTCTGATGAAAAGCAACGGAACCGCCATTCTTTTATTAAACAATCTGAGTATCCATTAAATGCTGTTATATCAATGTTTATGTAAAGTTAACATATGAAATAGCATTGGAATTAGCATACTAAACAGGGTTCCAATTGGATTGTTATTTGGGGTGTAATTTTAGAAAAAACAAATTTAGCAATGTTGTTTATCAAACCAAAGAACAGAAAGGTAAATAGGAATTTTATGTTAAAATACATAGAGAGAGTTTGTGAAAAATCATTCTTAAACTAACGCGCAATAGTTTAACAAATCAAGTTTTTTTATAAAAAATAAAGGGGGAGAAAAAAATGAAAAACAACCGTTTTGAAGCTATTTATAAACAGGGCACACTAGAACAGTTTAAAGTTATTCGTGATAATGAGACAGGGGTTCTATATTTGCTGAATAATACTGGTTCTGGTGGTGGGTTAACCGTTATGGTTGACCAAGAAGGAAATCCATTAATAGATGAAGATTTTAAAAAGCAGTAAAATATCTACTTGCGATCACATCATTTTGCGATATGTTTTAAATTCTTTCTATTATTCATTAACGGGGCTCTATTTGAACAAGACAATATAAAAAAACGAAACGCTTGGACATTAAAATGTGCAAGCGTTTTTGGGTGCTAATTATAGTGATATATCGTGTAATAATTACACTGGTTATTCTCATTTTCTCCAATGTATCGGAACTACTTATTTTATGGCTGTGCTATTTGATATGTCAATCTTGATAAGCGTAAAGATAATTGTGATTTTATGTTAAAATAAATGAATAAATACGCTAAACTAACGGTCTGTATTGTTGAAGACTCTATTCCGAGATTGTGCGGCATGAAAATAGGGGATAAACATGCTGTAATATCAATGGCTACGTGCCGACTTCTATCGTTTGTTGATGTTTCGTAGCTCTTCTTCATGGCAAGGTGGTCGGGGAAATGATGAGACTCCTGTGGGATTAGAGGACATGGTGAGACCCCGTAGGACGAAGTCCACGGAGGCTCACCGTACGCCCACGGAAAGCGAGTTATTTCCCCGACCACCTTCTCCTCCTACCGATGACGGAACAGCTTTTATACCGCAGCAAATAGAAACAATCATTTTCTACTCATTCAATAGCTGATTTATTTGAGTGAAATGAAGTTCATCGTGCTCTACTAATCGTGAAAAATCAGTATAAAGTGATAGTGTCTTGTTTCCAATACTAAACTCCTTTTCCCATAGATCATCATCTAATTCACTTATTTTGCTGATAAGATTTTCCCTAACCTCAATAAATTCCTTAATAATTTCTTCTTTACTTCTTCTCCTGCTATTTGCAGAGGCATTTTCATTAACCTCTTCAATATTCGGACTTGGCGACATTTCCGATTCATTAATTAAATACGGAATACGCTCGATAAAATACTTATCCCAAGGTATAAGGTGTCCAACAACTTCGGCTATTGTCCATTTACCTTCAGCAATCGGTGTTCTCCATTGGTTTTCAGATAGATTTTCTAAATTATTAACCCAATTAATAGAGTGCTCACAATGAGATATTATTTTTTCTTTTTTACTATTCATTATATCGACCCCTCTTTTTTTATACTGCTGCTATTACACCACTAACCCAAGATTAGACAAAATTTTATATAATACAAACAATAACCTCCATCTATCTTTGCCCAGTGTATTTGTCAACTATTCTACTGAGAAGTCATATTCAACTTCACTATTTCCTTTTCGTTCATATTGATAAACCGGACGGCCTACTCCATAAATAAGCGTTTCTTCGAGAAAGTCGATTTCCTTAAGAAACTTCAGATATTTCCTTACTGAAACTCTAGATATATCTGTCACTTTAGCAATGTCATCAGTAGAAAATGCCACTTCCCCTTTATTTAAAATAACTTGAACTATACTCTCGAGAGTTGTTTTTGTCAGACCTTTAGGGACTTGAACTCTTTTATTTTGATTACGAACTGGCTTACTAAATAATTGATCAAGCTCAGATTGACTAACATTCCTTTTCTCATTAAGTACCGAATGATTTTCTTTATACTTAGTCAAAGATTCATGAAGTCGCTCAAATTCAAAAGGTTTTATTAAATAGTCAACAGCACCAAATCTTAAAGATTGTTGAATTTGTTCGATATCCGAGGCCGCAGTAATTAAAATAACATCTAATTGCTCATTTTTTTCCCTTAAGTCCTTTAGCAAGTCTAATCCATTACCACCTGGCATATAGACGTCTAGAAGCATTAAGTCTATTTTTGCTGTCTGGAACCATTGATGGGCCTCCTCAACATTAGCGGCTACCCCAACTAAACGGAAGTCCTTCATTTGTTCGACATACTTTTTATTTAACTCTGCCACCATTGGATCATCTTCTACAATAAGCACTTGAATCATTCTTCTCCCTCCTCCGCTTCATAAGGTACTATGATTTGAAAGCTCGTTCCCTCTCCGAGTTTGGATTCCATTTCAATCGATCCTTCAAGTGAATCGACACTGCTTTTAACTAAGTATAATCCATACCCTCTATTCGGGCCTTTTGTCGAAAATCCCTTATGAAACACCTCTTCCTGACCATCTTCATCTATGCCAGGGCCTGTATCATCCATCGTTACAGTCAGTAAATCATCCACATTTGACATCGTAATTGAAATTCGCCTTTCTTCCCGTGACCCAAAGCTTTCAATCGCATTATCCAATAGGTTACCTAAAATGGTGATTAATTCGTGGGTTTCAGCCGATTCTTTTGTCTTAGGAATTACTGTTTCACACGTTAAGAATAGCTCAACATTTTCCTCACGTGCATAACTTAATTTACCAATCATAAAGCCAGCTAACGCCGGGTCTTTAATATATTTTGTCACTGACTCCGCCTCTTGAATTTGGTGATCAACAAGCTCCTTAATGAAGGATTTGACTTCATCATAATATCCCATTTTAATCATGCCAAGTAGCACATGAAGCTTATTTCTAAATTCATGGGATTGTGCCCGAAGTGATTCTGCATACAACTTGACCCCTGTCAGCTGTTCAGCTAATCGATTCACCTCTGTTTTATCACGAAATGTAGAAATCGCACCTACAATTTCATCATTTACAATTAAAGGTACACGATTGACAATAATCGAGGATCCATAAATGACTTGCTCTTCATCTAACTCAGCTTCCCCTGTGTTCAGAACGCGGTCCAGCATAGATTGTGGGAGATAATCAGAAATGTGCATACCAACAGGATCATCTGCAGAAACTCCGGCTTTTTGAAAAATCTCTCGAGCCGACTTATTCACTAGAGTGATATTTGCTTGATGATCAACCGCAATGATTCCTTCTCTAACAGAATGCAACATACGGTTTCGCTCTTCATGAATCCTCGCAATGGCAAAGGGTTCTAAGCCAAACAAGCTCTTCTTAATATATCTCGCCAACAGGAATGCCCCTATAATCCCAACAAGCACACCAATTAAAGAACCAATGAGAATATTTTGATGACTTTTTTGCAATGAAGCTTCAACAGCATCTAAAGAAATACCAACAGAGACAGCACCAACTTGCTCTCCGTCCTCTGCAAAAATAGGGGTGAATGCACGAACAGAATGACCTAAAGTTCCTTCTGATGTTGATATATACTCTTCCCCATTCAATACTCTTTTCTCATCCCCACCAACGAAAGTATGTCCTATCCGATCAGGATCAGGATGAGACTTACGAATCCCTTCCATATTCATAACAACAACAAACAAAACATCTGAAGCGTCTTGAATACTCATCGCATATTCTTGAATAGCTTGATCACTTGAGTCATCGATTAATTCTTCTCTTACCATCTGGGATTCTGCTACTGATCGTGAAACAATAAGTGCTTTTTCTTCTAACTGGTCACGAATATCATCACCTGTATTATCTGTAATCAATAAATCGGTTATTAACAATGAAAGTAATACAACTAAACAAACGTAAAAAATGATCATTGTGCTTAATTTGAATCGATGTTTTGGCATGTAATGTCTCCTGTTTATATAAATACTTTTTCCTTGTTAATTAAAGTGTATCATTCCATTCCACTTATGGACTTTCTTTTATTCAGAAAAATTTGGGTCCTTAACGATCGAAACCTTCAACCGTAGTATCATGGAAATCAGAATACAAAAAAGCTACTGTTATTTGGAAAACTCAGTAGCTTCTTATCATCTTATTTATTTGTTTATATGTTTAATCGCCTGTTTAACCGTTCCAATCGTATGCATCTTAGACAAATCCTTCCCAATTTCGACCGCCTTACGAGCCAGTTCAGGACGTATACCTGTAAAAATCGGGTGAATACCTAACAACTTGACAATGTCATTAATATTAAAAAGGAACCCAACGACGACCTCATCCAACTTATAAATTCCTGAAAAATCGATAATCAGATAGTCCAGCTCAAGATGCTGGAGTTTTAAAGGAATGGTGTCTAACAGTTGATTGACGCGATCCATATCTACCCGCCCTGCTAGTGGGATGATAGAAACACCCTCTGAAACAGGAACAACCGCTGTCGCAAGCTCATTAATTTCGTGTCTAATTTCTGATAATTGACTTGCTGTTGATTTATGTTCAGTAATGTCTCTTACTACAGACTGAATAGCTGAGCGATCACCATATTCAACGGGTGTGCAAGTCAATTCAACATCTACAAAACTGCCATCACTTTTCACTAATGTTTGTTCAATTCGATCAGCTGGCTCGCCCGTTTTAAGGACTTTACTTATTCGTTCAATAATAGCATCTTTTTCATCTGGCTTAAAAATCCCTAACGCTGATGCACCGATAACATCTTCTTGTACGGCTTTTAAAAAATCAGCACCAGATTGGTTAATGTAAAGAACCTTTTGATCAGCGTGAATAATCGTAGGTTCAAATGAATACTCAATAATTTTCTGGTATAATTCTTCCTTCTCATTTACTTTGAGACTGCCAGTTGAATCAATCATATGATCTCTCCTCAAATTTACAAAACTAGCCTATCCGATTAGTACGTATAATAGTAATTCGAGTAATTCGATATATTATTATAATTTCCTACTACTTCTCAATCAATATTTTAAATAAAATGAACGCATTTGTCGACCTTTGCGCTATAAGTACTGCGAATATAGGTCATGAGTCATGTCTAATTCCTGCTAATTCTGTATTTGATCGGTAAAATCTATCACTCGCTACCTAATGCGGGAGATTGCAGTCCATACGTATATGCAAGACAAACAAAGCCATCCTTTTCTAAGATGGGACGACTCATCGGCCTGGCATCAACCGTAAGAACACCATATCCTTTTTCTAAAGCCTTCTTAGCCCGTGCCGTTAATAAAGACGTGTAGTATCCTTTTCCGCGATAATTCGTCCTCGTTGCCCCTCCCCAAAGACTCGCAAAAGACGAGTTCATTTCAAAATACATCCAGGCTGCGCTCACTAAGTGATCATCTTCATAGATCCCATAAAGAAATAGAGAATCAGTATCATTTTGTTTATCTCTCCATAACCGCTCTCCTAGTTCTGCATGCGACTCGTTCCAAATTTCATCAAGTAAAGAAATAATCTCTCCTATTCCTTCTCTTCCTGATATCTCGACTAAATGGAGTGGAACAGGTTTATATAACAAAGCTGTGTTCTCTGTAATTTCCAAGACCATTAAGGCTTCCCGTTCTTCCGCTTCAAATCCCTCTTCAATTAAAATTTCCATAAGATTGTCTGGCTTATCGTAACTATATACTTTCCATTCAAAACGCTGACCGAGCTCCTTAAAATAATCCACTTGATCTCGAATGACTTTTCTCGCATTCGTGCCATCCAAATTGGAAGCAAGAATGAATCCAGCTTCGTTGTGTTCGGAAATGTGTTTCACCACATGATTGGTTTCTATCCTTTTATAGCCTAATGCATTAGCCTGCACACGTAATTCCTTATGAAAAATGTCTAGCAATGTATTTTTACTCAAAGCGAAATTCCTCCCTTTTTCCACACATCATATTCCCATCCTCATCTAATGCGATAACTCTCCTATCAGCAAGCTCAATTATCTCAGGATGTAAACTAGATAGCTGAGGGGAAAACAGCCACTTCCGATTTTCTGGACCTAATAGTATATAGCACCCACTTTCACCAATGAAATTTAACCCTTGGTCATCGATCATCTCGTTATTACGAACAGGGAGCCCAAGCTGATTTAACCTTCGACCATTACCTTTGACGTCATTTGAAGTTAGACTTATTTCTCCAATATCGAGGAGACTTTTCATAGTGAACGATTCGTTTTTTTCTACACTATAATCAAACCGAACGATAAATTCGACGATGTTACCGGCCGGGTCATGAAAATAAAAAGCTCGAGCATTCATTTGGTCAAAATCGATTTCGTCCTCTCCCTCTTCCACATTCAGTTCGATTTTTGACTGGATGTACCCTTTAGCACTTTCAAAGTGATTAGTCGCGAGGTTAAATGCATAATGATAGAAGTGATGATTGTCGCTTTTATAAAACTCAAGCAAGCTTTTTCCTATTTGGATACAGAAATGATTAGTATAATTTGAAATAACAGGAAAATTTAATAGTCTTATGTAAAATTGCCGTAACTCTTCTAATCTATTCGTAAACAACGTGAGCTTCTTGAGTTGCAATCGATAGCCCCTCCTTCCATCTAACGTTTACCATTATGTTACCACATTAAGGAAAAATGTGACCGCTTGAAAGAGTTGATACAGTTTTTGCTTATTAAATGCAACACTTTTTTCCTGTTAAGGACTGCCCTTTTATTTGTAAGAGTGTGTATGATAGTCTTAACAATCATACAACCACTGTTACTCTTATCGATATGATGCTCACGAAAAATGTATACACACTAATAATTATGCACATTGACGAAGTTGTGCTTGTTGCGCTAACGCCGCAGTATTGTTGAAGACTCGATTCCGAGATGATTGTGTGGAGAAAGGGGCGGTGGGGAAGGAGTCGCTT
>NZ_JBHSZV010000043.1:0-594 GCF_042663045.1 Halobacillus seohaensis
GGACTTCTTTTAATTTCTCTGCTGAAAATGCCATGATATCACTACACTTTGTATCGTCTTTATCCTTAACTCCGAGAAGCTTATCAATTTCTTTTAAAGTAAATCCAAGCTCCTGCATCTTTTTTATAAAACCAAGACGTTCAACCATATCTTCTGAATAGATTCTGTAACCAGATTCTTTTCTTGTTGGTTCAGGTATAAGACCTACTCGCTCATAATAACGAATTGTGTCTTTATTTACTTGACTTCTTTTTGATATCTCTCCAATCTGTAACGTCATTTGTATCACCTCAGCCTTATTATAAACCTTGAAGTATACTTCAAGGTCAATAGGATATTTTAATTGTTTGCCTTTTTTATATCTATTGTTCTCCATGTTATGATTTGATTTATATATTAAGGGTAAAGGGAGTACAATCAAAAATGACTATTCGCTTTTTTTATTAGTGGCTAAATTACACAATTATTGGTTTAGCCTCTCTCCCCATTCAACTGTTTAGCTGCTTATTTCATATGCCCTTTACTTGAACATAATCACTTATTACGCATCTAATCATGATAAAATTATATGTGTTTAAAATTTGTTATCGTCAG
>NZ_JBHSZV010000044.1:0-41258 GCF_042663045.1 Halobacillus seohaensis
CTTATGGCAGTAGGGCCGTTCATTAAAAGCAAAGGATGGGTGGCTAGGAAACGGGGAGATTCCCCCCCCCCATTCGATGTGTAAGAAACGAATCCCTTTCCCAGAAGGACTATCTTCCAATATCCGTGTTCTATTGCAATGAACCTCTCTTTATCAAGGATTTTAATAGGACCGCCCGCTATCAAGATTTGCATGCAAACTTAGGAATGGCTGCCTTTTCTTGAAGTGGTATCGAGACACTTATATGGTAAAGGGGCGGAGCGAACCGTTTCCCGCAGCCCCAAAATTCACACAAACATATCGAATTCAAGTCTTCAACAATACGGTTTCGTTAGTTTAATTGTAATCGTCCACGATTCTTTTATTGAATAATCCGAAGCTTTAAGCGATATGCAAGAATGCACCTTCCAGCACAATTCTCACTCGTAAGGAATGCTTTTCACTTGAAGCACCATATCTAACGCCATCCTTTGTAACGGAAACCACCGTATAAATCAGGACAATGATTAACAAATGTTTTGTTATTAGAGGCTGCAATTCACTATAAAATGGGGATGATAATTTCCAGTAAAGTGTGTCAGATATTTTAGCAGAAACTGTTTCATTTTAAATGACGGTCACACATGTTTTGTAGTCATTTATATACCCGTTTAATAACGGATACATTGAAGATGTAAATAACACAATTAAAGTTCATTGTATGAAATTAAGGACTTTGAACAATAAAAAAAGAAAATATGCGAGGTTCCCTCCGGAAAAACAGGCGTTCGTCCACTTAAAGCAAGTTGTTTCCGTAGCCGCCCTCATCGATTTTGGCAACGGATCCAAGTTATCTCGAAAATGAGTCTTACAGATTACGGCCCGTTTCTTTAAGACTCAGTTTTTGAATGGCTTTAAGAATATCGGTTGCTCTCACAGTCATCACCCACTTATGTTTGATAACCTTACCATAGAACGATTGTTCGATTTTATCACATATCAACAATCAACTTTAACAGAGCCATTTCTTTAGAAGTTAACTTAGTTGTTTGACTGGCGATGCTTGGAAAATACGTACAAAGTCTTCCACCATTGCGCTAGCAGTTGACAATTTACCTGCTCCAGGTCCTCGTAACGTTACAGAACCCACTAAGTCGCCAGTGACATCAATAGCATTATCAACCCCGTCAATCGCATATAAACCATGGCTGGATGGGAGTGAAATGGGCTGGACATTTGCTTGAATGCTATCATTCACTAATTCGAGAGTGGCCACGTGACGAAATTTTTCTCCTTGCTGCTTTGCTTTAGTAATATCCTTTTCTGATATATGGGAGATACCTTGAAGTGGGACTTCTGACCAAAGCGGTTGTCTATTATAAAGTAACTGACTTACTATCATTAACTTATAAAAGGCATCGTACCCTTCAATATCATTGGTCGGGTCTGCCTCTGCATATCCCTTGTCCTGTGCTTCCTGTAGTGCTTCGGAAAATGGTTTTCCATCCTCTTGCATCGCCGTTAGAATATAATTGCTAGTTCCATTGAGAATGGCTTCAACTTTTGTGATTTGATTGACTTGAAGTAGGTTCATTAACGTTCCAATAACTGGTGTTCCGGATGCTGTGGTTGCTTCATAGCCGATACTTGTATACTTTCCGGCTTTTTCAAGAAGTTCTTGACCATATGTAGCAAACATAACTTTGTTGGCAGTGACCACGTGTATGTTTTTGTCTAATGCTTCCTTCAGGTAAGAATGACTAGGTTCCTCACCGTTAATTGCTTCAAAAATAACGTCCGGGTTTTGGTTGATTATATCTTCAAAATTGTCTGTGATAAAGACATAATCGGAAATGGCGCGTTCTTTAAGCTTGTTTTGAACTAATAGACCACATATCTCTACATCTTCACCTATTAAGTCTGTTAATTGTTTCTGCTTATTTTGAAGGATTTCGTAAACTCCTTGACCGACTGTTCCAAATCCTAATAATGCTACTCTAATTGTCATGATTGTTCACTACTCCTTGGTTGATTTTTTCTTGAATCCATAGACCCCATTGATCGAATTCAACTAGAAAGCCATCGTGACCGTAATCTGTCTGGACATGATGGTGTTGACTATTAGGTACGTCAGCACTGAAGTCTTCTATTAACTCTTTGGGATATAATAAATCGTGTTGGAAGCTAATTGTGTAAAGTTGTGCCTGAAATTGCTTAGCTACATTTTGTAATGTCCCTCTACCACGACTGATATCGTGATTGTTCATAGATTCTAATAAATACAGATAGCTGTTGGCGTCAAATCGCTCTTTAATTTTTTCCCCTTGATAATCCATATAAGATTGAATGTCATAATGGGACTCATTGTGACTTCTATCAAATCTTTTTTGAAAAATCTTTCCGCTTCGATACGTAACCATACCTGTCATTCTCGCAAGTTCAAACCCTTGAAGTTGTTCATTTTTATCATAATTTCCCTTATTGAAAGCTGGATCATCTTGAATAGCTCGTGCTCCTATATGATTAAAAGCAATTCCATAGTCGCTCAAGTAGGGAGTTGCAGCTAAAACAAACAATTGCTTCATAAAATTTGGGTAGAGAAGTCCCCACTCAAAGGTTTGCATCCCGCCTAGTGACCCACCCGCAATGGCATGTACCTCATAAATTTCAAGTTTTTGTAATGCTTTATACTGAGCGTGAACCATGTCACGGATCGTAATCTTTGGAAAATCCAATCGATAAGTATCCTGTGTTAAATGATTAAAACTTGCTGGACCTGTAGAACCATGACATCCTCCCAGTACGTTGAAGGTAATCACTTGGAAGTGGGTGGTGTCAATTGGACAATTGTCCCCAACAAGGCCATACCACCACCCAGGGCTTTCAGAAGAACCAATAGTATATTGGTTTCCAGTTAGAGCATGGCAAATGAGAACGACAGGGGCATCTTTAGGACCAAACCGTTCATAAGCTAACTCAACATCAGGAAGTGTCCCTCCAGATTCTAAGGCAAAGCTTCCAATCGAAATTTTAGTTTTAGTATTTTGATCTATAATGTTTTTAGTTGACATGTACGGTCCCCCCTCCTATTTCTCATTTAAATTCCTAATGTAGAAAATATGAAAAGCCCTCTTCTTTAATAAGAAGAGGGCGGTTGGTTAGGTTCCTCCTCTTATCAGTCAGATCATAAAGATCTGTAGGAATTAGCACCTTTTCAAGCCGTTGCTTGAAGGTTGCCGGGCGTCACAGGGCCTAGTCCCTCTGCCACTCTAGATAAGAGTTATTCAGTTGGCGTGTCATTTAAGGTATGTTACGAATTATAGAATGACACGAATATAATGTCAAACTATTTGTAAAATAATGTCCACGTTTGAATTTGAAAAACAGTGGGAAAATACACATCAAGACTACAAAGTAGAAGGAGAGATAAATCATGAAGGAATATAGCGTTGCACCAAATAAAGATGTTACAGGTTGGATAGTTAAAATAGAAGATGTTGCTCCAACTGATGAATATGATGCAAGAGATAAAGCTGTAGAAAAGGCAAAAGAAATGGCGGAGCAAAACAAGCCAAGTCGTGTGCAAATTCTTGACCAAAATCACGAAGTAGAAGAGGAGATGAAATTTTAAGATGAGAGATGGTTAATTTTCTAGAAAAACTCCCGGATCGGGAGTTTTTTTATGGAATAAAACTTGCTGAAACGTTACGCTATACATAGAATTAAAAAGTGATAATCCTCTATGGTTAATTCGTTTGATGCAGGCAAATACCCCTCCTCTTTATTTTCACTTCAATTCTAGCAGGGATCTCCCTACCTATAAATAAATAAAGGTGTGGTAAATGATATGAAACAACAAGTGGATGTCATTATTGTTGGTGCAAGAGTTGCTGGGGCAAGCTTAGCCATTTTATTAGGTGAAATGGGCAAAAAAGTATTAATGTTAGATAAGTCATCATTTCCAAGTGATACACTTTCTACACACCACCTCTCGCACCTCCATTATTTGAAACAGTTAGATGTATTAGATGAAGTTGAAGCTACAGGCTTAAGGAAGATTAAAAGAATGCGTACATATATAGCTGATAGTTTCATCGAAGGGCCCCGTGAGTCTTATACCTTGGCCCCGAGACGCGACCATTTAGACCATGTGTTAATTAATAAGGCTATAAGTTATGAAAATGTGGAGCTTTTAGAAGGATATCAAGTGATTAGCTTGCTTAAAAAAGGGATGCAAGGTGAAGTGTGTGGACTGGAAGCAGTTGATAAAAGAGGGGGTAAGCATACCATCAAGGCTCCTATTACTGTAGGAGCAGATGGTAAAAACTCTTCGGTTGCTAAGTGGGTAGGAGCTAAGAAATATGGGGAATATTCTACTGTGAGGCCAGTCTTTTACGGGTATTATTTTAATGTTAAGCCACTTATGGAACCTACCACTGAAATTTTCTTGAATGAGGGGCGGATTGGTTTTTTATTTCCGATGGAACCAGGGATCGATTGTTTAGGGCTAGAAGTTCGTCCGGAGGAATTTAATAAATTTGCGAAAGAACCACAATCGTTTGAGGAAACTTACCGTCAATTTTATGGAATGAGTGATCGTTTAGAAGAAGCAACCTTGCAAGGGAGGATTATCGGTACACCGGGTGTTCCTAACTTCTTTCGAGAGGCTGCAGGAAAAGGTTGGGCATTGATAGGAGATGCGGGCCATAGCAAAGACCCTAGTACAGGGTTAGGAATCAATGACGCATTGATGCAATCTTCTCTACTTGCAAAGTCCATTAAAGCTTGGGATCAAGGTGAATCATGGGAAGGGGTTATGAAGGAATTTCAGAAGCGACGCGATGAGAACCTTGGACCTGGTTACCGATTAACGTTAGACTATATTCAAACAAGAAAACCTTGGTCTGCGAACGAATCAGCTCTATTTCAAGCAATGGCTGCCAATCCTATGGTTTGGAATAGAGTAGTGCAGCACTTACCTGATGTACTTAAACAACATTCCGAAGAAACACCTGAGCTATATGGTTCAGTGGAATATGAAGCCAAAAACTTTGGATTTCATTACTAATGAAGGAGGGAAAGCATGACATGGACAAAGGAAGTAGCTTTTGCTAAATTGCAGGACATTTACACAGACAAAGTGATGCAAGATGAAAAAAGAAGGGTTTTCCAACAAGTATATCGACATTTATATGAACACCTTGATGATTTAGCTGTTAAATCCGGCTTAAAAGAGGAAGCTCAAAAACAACTTAAATTTTTTAAAGAATATACATTTATGCCTGGAGATAATTTATTTCAGTCGATGCGTTATGTTTTTCTTATGGCACGAGGTGAGAAAGAGAAAGATCCAAGGGAAACCGAAAGCCATTTAAACCGTATTTACCGTTCGCTTTTTCAACCAGCAGGACTTAAAAATCCCTATATACCAGATTCCTTCTGGTCAACACCTTTAGGAGTGGCATGCTTGGTGGCACAGGAAGGAGTCGAGTCAGTGTATCCGATTTTAGATGAGATCATGGAGGAAGAGCAAAACTAAAAATTGTTATTTTACGTAAAGGCCCTCATTCAATAACTAAGAGGGCCTTTTCTTACGCTTAATTATAACTGGAAAAAGGTGCGGATTTGTCCCGCAACTCCTTTGAAAATATCTAATCCTTCAAGGTTAGTTAGCATCCCTTTGATGACAGCTGGACGTGGGTCTTGACGTTCAATTTCTTCAAGGAGTACAGAAATGGTAACATCAATTTCTGACTCAGTATTTTGGGTTTGCTTCCCCTTAAGTGATTGGACGATCTCATTCAGTTGGTTGTCGTAGTAATTTTCTGGAATAATCTCACTCATGAGTCGGTCGGTTATGACCGGTTGGTCAGTCGATTTTTTAAACCCTTCAACGAGAAAATCCGTGCGTTTTAGGATTGCCTCGCATAACTCCTCTATATCAAATTGCACGTCTTCAATTATGATAAGGTCCAAATAAGTCTTAAACATTCCCTGCATCAAAACCGTAACTTCCCAAATGTACGGATCAATGTCTTTTCCGTATATTGCAGTTAAGTTCCTTTTATAAAAAAGGTGGGAATTAAATCTCATATGCTGGATAAATTCTTCAATATCTTTGTTAAAAGGGATGGCTTGCTCTCGAATCTGCATAATGATGAATTCACGATGTTTAATAATCTCTTGATAAGTAACGATGAGCTGTTTTGTGAATTTCGTCCGTGGATCAAGCCCCATAGCTTGTATCTCGTCGGCTTTATATTGTATTTCCTTAGAATAATGGTTGAAAATTTCAAATAAAAGAGCATCTTTTGATTTGAAGTGTAAATAAAAAGCTCCCTTTGAAATATCGCATTCATTAGCTATTTCTTGAACAGATGTGCTACTGAAACCTTTTTTAGCAAAGAGTTTGATCGCCTTATTAATAATAAAGACTGTTTTATCTTCCATGTTATATGGCTCCTTAATAAAGAAAAACTTAGACTTTCCTTGACTCATGACTGATCGGTCATTTATATTGTAAGTTGTTGTGACTAATCGGTCAATATTGGAAGGTGGACAAAAATGAAGCAAATTATTAATTTTTCAATGAATAATAAATTTGCGGTATGGTTGATAACCATTATTATAACCATAGCAGGTTTATATGCAGGATTAAATATGAAACTAGAAACCATCCCGGACATAGAACCTCCCGTGATCACAGTTTCTACTACTTATCCTGGTGCTACACCGCAAGAGGTAGCGGATGAAGTGTCTGAACCACTTGAGAAACAAGTAGGTAACTTAAGTGGGGTTAGCACAGTAAATTCAACTTCTTACCAAAACGCTTCAAATCTTCAAATAGAATATAACTTTAGTAAAAGTTTAGACGAAGCAGAAGATGAATTAAACGAAGCAGTTGAAAAAGTTACGCTTCCAGAAGAGGTTAATAACCCAGATGTTTCCCGCTTAGATTTTAATGCCTTCCCCGTATTGAGTCTAAGTGCAATTAATGAGGGTCAATCCTTAGAGGAACTAACAGCGACAATTGAGGATGAAGTTGTTCCTTCTCTTGAAGGGGTAGAGGGTGTTGCTAATGTGCAAGTATCAGGACAACAAGTACAGGAAGTTGTACTTGATTTTGATGAAGAAGCATTAGCTGAGTACGGCTTGGAAGAGGATACGATTATACAGATGATCCAAGGATCTGATGTGTCCGTACCTCTTGGCTTATATAATTTTGATCAAACGGAAAAGTCGGTAGTGATTGATGGAGAGTTAGAAAGCCTTGATGAATTGGGTAATCTGCAAATTCCTGCTGTTTCTTCACAGGGTCAAGGTCAATCACAACAAGCTCCTTCTAGTAATGAACAAATGCCAGCTGAGCAAGGTACAACAGAGGTTCCAAGTACAGAGGAAGTTGCGCAGGCTAATCTTCCAACTGTAGCCCTTGATGAACTGGCTGGAATTGAAGTGATTGGGAAAACGGAATCAATTTCTAAGACTAATGGTCAAGATTCCATTTCCTTGCAAATTGTTAAGTCTCAAGAAGCCAATACAGTTGATGTTGTTAATTTGGTGAAAGACCAGACAGCTGAATTTGAAGAACAGCTGAATGGCATTGAATTTATTAGTTCCTTCGACCAAGGCGAGCCTATCGAGGAATCTGTGAGCACCATGTTAAATAAAGCACTATTTGGTGGGCTGTTTGCGGTTATTGTCATTCTCTTATTTTTGAGAAATGTAAAAACGACATTAATCTCAGTTATTTCTATCCCATTATCATTATTAATGGCGATTATTGTAGTAAATCAAATGGGCATTACATTGAACATTATGACACTGGGTGCTATGACGGTGGCTATTGGCCGTGTGGTTGATGACTCAATTGTTGTGGTTGAAAATATATATAGGCGAATGTCGCTACCGGATGAGAAATTAAAAGGTAAAGATCTCGTGCGATCAGCGACAAGAGAAATGTTTATGCCAATACTGTCTTCAACAATTGTAACGATTGCTGTGTTCTTACCATTAGGTTTAGTTGAAGGCATGGTAGGGCAAATATTCTTGCCATTTGCTTTAACTGTAGTGTTTGCTTTATTAGCATCACTTATAGTAGCTGTAACTATTGTGCCAATGATGTCTCATTCGCTACTGAAGCCTTCAAAAATTAAGAAGACGCAGCATGATGAATCTGGAGGTAAACTAGGTAGCTGGTATAAGTCAGTGTTAACCAAAACACTAAATCATAAGATTATTGCCTCTGTGGTGGCAATAGGTATTTTAGTAGGAAGTATAGCTCTCGTACCTTTAGTAGGGGTGAGTTTTCTACCTGCCGAGGAGCAAAAGGTTGTTATGGCAACTTACAGTCCAGAGCCAGGGCAGACGTCTGAAGATGTAGAAGAAATTGCAGTAGAAGCTCAAGAATACTTTGAAGGAAGAGACGGTGCTGAGAACATTCAGTATTCTGTTGGGGGAGAAAACCCTATGAGCCCGGGAGCTTCGAACCAAGCAGCCTTCAACGTGGAATATGCTAGTGATACGGAAAACTTTGCAAGTGAAAGTGAATAAGTAATTGAAGACTTGAAGGAGCAAACTGAAACAGGAGAATGGGCCTCTCAGAATTTCTCATCAACAGGCTCAAGTAGTGCGGTTGAACTATTAATTTATGGAGAAGACATAGATGAAATCAAACCACTTGTTGGTGATGTTCAATCCATTCTAAATGATAGGGATGATTTGACGAGTATAGATTCCAGTGTTTCTGAATCATACGAAGAATACCAACTGGTTATTGATCATGATCGGTTAAGTGAATTAGGCTTGACTGCAGGTCAGGTAGGAATGGAGTTAAATCAAAATCCGCAACGGTCAGTTGTAACGACTGTTACGGAAGAATCAGAAGAACTGAATGTTTATGTAGCTTCTGACGAGGAAGAATATCAAGCAATTGAAGACTTGACAGATCATAAACTAGAAACTGCTACAGGTGGATCAGTTGCGATCAGTGAAGTCGTCGATGTGGAAGAAGGAACTACCGCCGACACAATTAGTCGTCGAGATGGCCAAGTTTATGCAAGTGTTAGTGCTTCTGTAACAACAGACGATGTGGGTTCAGTTTCTACTGAAATTCAAGAGGAAATTGACCGTATTGAAGTACCATCAGGAATGGAGATCACGTTAGGCGGTGTAACCGAAGATATTGAAGAATCGTTCACTCAGCTTGGGTTAGCTATGTTGGCTGCGATTGCAATTGTCTACCTGGTACTAGTAGTTTTCTTTGGAGGAGCACTTGCGCCACTTGCTATTCTGTTCTCGTTGCCATTTACAATTATTGGTGGTGTGCTCGGTTTACTAGTAAGTGGAGAAACTCTAAGCATTTCTGCTATGATAGGCGCACTTATGTTGATCGGAATAGTAGTAACAAATGCTATTGTGTTAATTGACCGAGTCATTCATAAAGAGAACGAAGGATTGTCTACACGGGAAGCTCTACTAGATGCTGGAGTTACTCGACTTCGTCCGATCTTAATGACAGCTCTTGCTACAATTGGAGCGTTATTACCATTAGCCTTAGGATTTGAAGGTGGATCAATTATAAGTAAAGGTTTAGGTGTAACCGTAATTGGTGGACTAGCCAGCTCAACGTTACTCACGCTCCTTATTGTACCGCTTGCTTATGAATTTCTAAGTAAATTTAAGAAAAAGAAAGCGTAAATATTGTAAAAGAATAATAAGATTAAGAAACACCAGCCATTTGGGCTAAATTGTTCCGATACTGTTGAGAAAACATTAAAAATCAGGTTCAACAATAATGTAAATAGCAAATAAATTACACACGAAACGCTTGGGTTGTATTTAAACCCAAGCGTTTTTGTGTGCCTTTACAACGTTAAGCTCTACGGTTTAAATTTTGTAAGTGGTAAAATTTTCATAAGAAACAAGAAATTAAAATATAGGTAGTCACGTAATGATACAGCAGTAATTTTCCGAAAATGATATTCTTAAATAGGCCGCACTAGCCAAGGAACGAAAGCAGAAAACCACATTCGTTTAAAGAGGCAATAGGCATCTTAAGTCGTTAAATAGGAGTTATGACGTACATGTTAGACAGTCACTACTAGCGAAAGTAGTGCTTAGATTTCGGTAGCCTAGTCGATTCGATTTTTAATGATTCCTATCATTAATTTGGGGTATTTTTTTGTGAAGAAGGGGAATAGAGTGAATAAGATGATCAAAGGGGATGAGCGTATTAAAACCTATGATGTCACGATTATTGGTGCAGGTATATCAGGAATCACTGCTGCTCGAAGGTTGCAACAGTTTGGACAAGATATAGTTCTCGTTGATAAAGGGAAAAGTGTGGGTGGACGACTGGCCACGAGACGTGTAGCAGAAGGGAAAGCAGACAACGGTGCACAATTTTTCACTGTTCGAACAAAAGAATTACAAAAAGAAGTCGATCATTGGCTAGAAAGTGGTTGGATTAAGCACTGGTTTGGAAATGATTATCCGCGCTATACAGCTGTGAACGGAATGAATCGTCTAGCCCAGCAGATAGCTCAAGGTATAAATGTTCACTTACATGCAAAAGTAGCTAGCATTCTGGAAAAAGGAGGGGAGTACGAGTTAAAAATGACGGATCAGTCTACATGGAGGAGTCGCAAAGTCATCGTTACAACCCCCGTTCCACAAACACTGGAACTTTTAAAAGGTAGCGGTGTTTCTGATGATTATATTGAACCATTAAGAAAAATTAAATTTCAACCTACATATGTGGGTATTTTTCACTTTGATGGAATGACTTCTTTGCCGCTATCAGGTCACTTGGATCATTCACTTCCGCATGGGGTGGAAAGAGTGGTTGATCACTATAAAAAAGGAATATCTAAAGACGTGATAGTAAGTATTTATATGACGGCAAAATGGTCCTCTGACCACTATGACCATGAGGGAATATTAATTAAGGTTATGGAAAAGGTCACAGACTATTTTAATTATGAAAACCTTGTTTCAAAACAGTTGAAACTTTGGAAGTATGCACAGGCAGTCAGCACTTATCCGCACTCCTATTGTATTTTAAATAAAAAACAAACTCTGTACACTGCCGGAGATGCCTTTCTTCGTCCAGACGACTCATCAGGAAGAACGCGCATGGAGAGTGCTTTCATATCAGGGTATGATGTAGCTGGCGCTCTATTGCAGGAGGAGCCTAGACAATAACTTATAACACAGGCGTTTACTATAATTGTCTATAGTTTGGCTAAGAAGAAACAATGAGGCAAACTTATCCACTTTCATTTTCTCACATCTCTAGATAAGGCCGTTGAACCGATTCTGATGGAAAATATACGGAAAGGGTCGTGTGGGAAAGCGGCTCCTTCCCCACACGACCCTCTCTCCAACAATCATATCGGAATTGAGTTTTCAACAATCCTTCACAGATTCTACAATTATTTTAACATGAAATTACAATTATCTACTTGGTCTAAAAAATCAACATAGCAAATAGCATAATTAGTATGCTATTTCGTAAATTTCTCCCGATCATCTTTTCTTTTTTATATGGGTTAACTTGCTTTAATTTCGTATTTTCTAAGACGTTTCACTCGTGAGAACGTGTAGACGGCTAAACCTGCCCAAATTAGTGAAAAGGATACGGCATGAACTTCTGTGAAGGGCTCATCATACATAAATACCCCGAGAAATAACATAATTGTAGGAGCAAAATATTGCAAAAATCCAACCATTGATAGTGGAATGCGCTTGGCACCAGCAGCGAATAAAAGCAATGGTATGGCTGTTGCTATTCCAGCTCCAAAGACAAGAACCGTAGTCCAGTTTAGCCATTCAACTTGCTGGATAGAATTTTGAATACTGAGTAAATAGACTAAGGCGATTGGAGAAACAATTAACGTTTCGATCATTAAACCAAACATCGCATTTAGAGGAACTAACTTTTTGAGCAATCCATACATTCCGAAACTAAAAGCAAGCAATAACGCTATCCAAGGCACCGAGCCAAAGTTGACAGTCATATAGGTGACCCCACTACCAGCTAATAGAAAAGCAATCCACTGCGGCCGTGAAAATGTTTCTTTTAAAACGATCATCCCTAAAAGTATACTGACTAGAGGATTAATGTAATATCCGAGACTGGCTTCAACTACATGGTTATTATTTACCCCCCATATGTATGTTAGCCAGTTTATGCTAATCATGATCGAAGCTAGTGTTATCCCGATAAGACTCCGCTTATTTCGCCATACTTGTTTGGCTTCTTCAATAAATCGACGGTTCTTTTTTAATAAAAAAATAATGATAGCCATAAACACAGCTGACCAAACGATGCGATGGGCTAAAATTTCAAAAGGGGAAATATGCTGTAGTAATTTCCAATAGATAGGTAAGAATCCCCATAGGATATAGGCGCCTGTAGTATACATGACACCTAATTTATTTTCATCGATCATGATTCAAAATCCTCTCCTCTGCACTATTGTAATTTTAGCCAAATAAAGAGGTGAAGGAAAGGGAAATGTTTAAAACTGTGGAAGACAGCTTCGAGACATTACAGTGGTTTCCGTTACAAAGAATGGCGTTAGAAGGTCCGGGAAATCACTCGCTTTCCGTGGGTATGTGGTGAGCTTCCTCAGGCTACGCCTTGCGGGATCTCACCGATCATGTACATCCCACAGGAGTCTCACAATTTCCCGGACCTTCTTGCTTTCGTAAGGAGAACGGAAGCATCGGTTAAGCTACTTCACGTGGGCAAAACGCCTTATGCGAGAGAATCGTTGAGACACTGAAAAATTGATAATATAAGAGAAAAAGAACTAAATCAATCAATATAAATAAGACAAACATCGATATAGTGGGTGGTCTCATTGTATTTTTCTTTGTAAAGACTTTTTGGTGGCCTCACGTTGCTCTGTGGGGCTTGTCTAGTCCGCTTTTCCCGTTCCTCTCTGCTTTATTTTCACGAACGGACCCGAATAGGGGGCATTCATAATGAAAATAGAGGATAAACATGCTGTTAAAACAATAGCTACGTGCCGACTTCTTAGATTAGTAGATGTTCCGTCCCTCTTCTTCATGGCAAGGGGGTCGGGGAAATGACGTGACTCCTGTGGGATTAGAGGACATGGTGAGACCCCGCAGGACGAAGTCCAAGGAGGCTCACCGTACTCCCACGGAAAGCGAGTTATTTCCCCGACCTCCTTCTCCTCCTACCGATGACGGAATATTTATTGGTGAATTTATGTAGGTCAATTTGCAGACGAATTTTTAGGTTAAAATTAGACATACACTGGCTATTGTCATATAACAAATAGAGGTACAAATTACACTCCAATTTTAATGTATATTATAAATGAAATACTGTTACACCAACAAAAAACGCCCAACAAATTAGCATACAATTTGTTGGGCGTTTTATATTACATTTTTAATGTTTGCGATAGGTGACGAAAGCCAGTGTTAAAAATTGCCGCCTTATTGGTGATCGGTTTGTTCATCATAGTTTTCTTCAGTATCAGGAAGATGTCGGACTTCGTTTGTATCACTATACGCAATCTTCTTAAGGGGTTGCTTGGCTGGACCTTCCATAACATGCCCATCATAAGAAAAGCGTGAACCATGACAAGGGCAATCCCAGCTGTGTTCACCACTGTTCCATTCCACTTCACACCCCATATGGGTACAGGTGGTATCTAATACATATAATTCTCCAGAATCATCTTTATAGGCGCCCGCCCGTTCCCCTTTCCACTGGATGACTGCACCTTCTCCTTTGAGCAAGGCCTCAGGTCGTGTACCTACAAGTTCAAGTTTACCTTCCATGAAATGAGATGCGACATTCAAATTGTTCTTCATAAATGCCTTCATGCTAGGGTCTGCTTTGAATCTTGAGGGAGTGAATAAATTATGATAAAGAGACTCACGTCCCATAACATAATCAGTGATCAATTCACTTGCTACCCTACTGTTGGTCATTCCCCATTTTCTGTACCCTGTGGCTAAATAGATTCGTTTATTTTCCTTTTGAATCGGGCCGATATAAGGAAGTTTATCTAATGTCGTTAAATCTTGAGCAGACCACTGGAATAGTTTGGACTTGATTCCGAATGTCCGACTTGCAAACTCCTCAAGAGCTTTATAATGGAAAGAATGCTCGCCACCTTCTCCCGTGCGATGATTTTCTCCGCTGATTAAAAGTATATCTTTTCCTTCATACTCTGCAGAGCGAATAGACCGTTTGGGTTCATCAACAGATAGGTACATGCCACCTTCCCATTGTTTTTCAGGTTCAATAGCAATGACATAAGATCGTTCAGCATACATTCTACTGAAGTAAAAGCCTCTTCCATCATGAAAGGGAAAGTGTGTGCAGATGATAAGATTTTCACAAGAGATAGAAGCTTCTTGCTCTGTTTCAATTACCACACGATCTTCTTCTTTAACTTTAGTGGCTTTTGTATTTTCATAAACTTTCCCGCCTAAATTTATGAATTCATCAATAAGTGCAGATAAATAAAGCAGAGGGTGAAACTGTGCTTGGTTTGGCATGGATAAAACGGCTGTGGAGTCTGCTTCGAATGGCAGGGATTTTGTGACCGTTTCTAATATTCCCAATCGCTCGTAAGCTTCTCTTTCTTTTTCAAGTTTTTTTGCTCCTTCGGGTGTTGTAGCAAAAAGTTTGGCATCCTGTGTTGACCATTGACAATCAATATTCAGATCTAGAACAGTGTTTTCTATTGATTTAATGGCATCCGTTTGAGCTTGCAAGTATAATGATGCTTGGTCTTCACCAAAGTGGTCTATCAATTCATTATAAATTAATCCATGTTGGGCCGTTACTTTGGCTGTTGTATGTCCGGTGGTACCGTTTAAGATGCGATCAGCATCTATTAATGTGACCTTCTTTCCTTCTTTTGCCAACAAGTAGGCGGTCGTGATTCCAGTGATTCCAGCTCCCACTATCGCTACTTCTGTATCAACTGACTCGCTTAGACTATCGAAAGAAGGAAGGTTATCATTCTTCCTCCATAAGGGTTCTGGGTGGGTCCAATCCAATTTTTTGTCCATTGTCATCCTCCTATTGGGCGCTTTTCTACAGTTTGTCCTAAGAAGGGGATATCATGTAAGTGAGATTAACATCATGCTTTATGTATAGTATACTTGTACAGATGAAGTCGATGGAAATGGGGGAGTGCGAGTGGAAGTTTTTGTTGCTAGACAATCAATATTCAATTCTCAACATCATATTTACGGTTACGAACTTTTATATCGGAATAGTAAAGACAATACATTCCCCTGTACTGATGGTAATAAAGCAACTAAAGAAGTATTAATTAATAGCTTTATTACAATTGGCATTGAACGTTTGTCTCATAATCGACCATGCTTTATTAACTTTACAGAGTAACTTTTGATGAAAAAAATTCCTGAATACTTCGATCCTAATAAATTGATTGTTGAAATTCTTGAAGATGTCTCGTGGACAGGGGATTTAATTGATGTCTGCCGTCAATTAAAGAAAAAAGGGTTTTCCATTGCTTTAGATGATGTAACTAGCCTAGAGCATACCAATGTTCAAGAACTTCTTACGTATGTAGATATTATAAAAGTAGATATACGTCAAACTTCCTGTCAAAATCGTGCAGAAATCAACGAAATTGTCAAAGGTAAAAGTATAACCTTGCTAGCAGAGAAGGTCGAAACCGTCGATGAGCACCTTCAGTGTGTGAGGGAAGGATTTGAACTGTTTCAAGGCTACTACTATAGTAGGCCTGTTGTTATTTCTGCCGTAGATCTTCCGATATATAGTACAGCTTATTTTCAAGTTCTCAAAGAACTTGCCGTTAAAGATGACCAAATTAATAAGGATAAAGTGATTAAAATATTCGAAGGTGATTTAGCTCTCACCTACAAGCTGTTACGTCTTATTAATTTCTCCTGCCAACTTTCAGAGCCTGTTCAATCAATTAAACAAGCAGTTATGATTCTTGGTTTCGAACCTCTCCGAAAATGGTTGTACGTATTTTCTGTAAAAGAAGGCGGCCCAGGTCCGGCTTCACAGGAAGCGATGAAATTAAGTTTGCAACGAGCTAAGATGTGTGAACAAATAGGAATAAGTCTGGGTCACAACCGTTTAGGTGAGGAGTATTTTCTAACAGGTTTGATGTCTTCCATAGACGAGATAATGCAACGACCTAAAAATGAAGTAATTGAAAGTTTGCCGCTTGACTTTGAAATTAAACGAGCACTGAATCATGAAGAAAATACGCACCGTTTCATACTAGATCTTGTTATTGCTGTAGAAAAGGCAGATTTCGATTTAATAGAGCCGCAGATTCATGATATTAAGCTTTCAGTAAGTAAATTATTGGAGATTTATGGTCAGGCGATCGCTTGGACAGAGCAATTGTATAATGATCATTTTGCATCAGCAGAAGAAATTAAATAGACCCCTATAAAAAGAACTGTTATAATATTCAAAGCTTGCTTCGGTGAGCTTATTTTTTTATAATAATCATTACCTAGGTAATGATTGGGGGGGGTAGGAACCAATGGAATCACTAGTATTTCATCATATTCAACAACTATCACGAGATGTGAATCAATACTTAAATGAAGCCTTAAAAGATGAGAATATCTCTATGTCTCACTGGTCTGTTATTTTTCAACTTCATATAAATGAACAAATGACGCAGTCAGAGTTAAAGGCACAGTTAAATATTGAGGCGCCACCTCTTTCGAGAACTTTAACTCGATTAGAAGAACTTGGTTATGTTCATAAGTTTAGCAGTATAGATAAACGCACCAATAATATAGTCCTCACGTCTAAGGGAAAAGCTAATTATACAAGATGGCAACGTGCTATTCAGCAAGCGGAGGATTGTTTAATAGAAGAATTTGGGTCGGATCGTAAACAAGAGCTAGATCAACTTACTCTCCTCTTATCCTCAATAATACGCAAGCAAGGAGGGAAGTAAATTGAACACAACAAATGAAAAATTATGGACATGGAGTTTTGTGAATGTATGGCTGAGTAATTTCTTTGTATTTCTCGTTTTTTATTTACTTTTTGTTACGATGCCTATTTTTATTATTGATACGGGAGCAGGTGAAGGAGCGGCCGGCCTTGTGATCACTATATTTCTTTTATCAGCTATTTTAATTAGGCCGCTGTCAGGACACTGGGTAGAAAACTTGGGGCGTATGCCGATTCTTATTACAGCTCTTATCATTTTCTTCGTTAGTTCTGCTTTGTACCTTCTAACGGAAGCCTTACCATTTATTCTCCTTATTCGCTTTCTTCACGGTATAGGCTTTGGAATGGCTACAACCGTTTTAGGAGCGTTAGCGGCTGATGTTATACCTGATCGACGAAAAGGAGAAGGCATGGGATATTTTGCAATGTCAATGAATTTTGCTATGGTGATTGGTCCATTTCTTGGGTTAACCTTGCTCCAGTCATTTAACTACACCATCATGTTCTTAAGTTGTGCAATAGCCGCAGTAGTTGCTCTGCTTACAGGAGTGACCATCCGTGTTCCCGGAACCCGCACTGGAGCTACTGTAGACCGGGGAAGTGTTATCCCTAAACTAGATGGTTTATTTGAGAAAAGTGTAATCCCTATCGCGGTGACAGGTGCGATTGTTGCATTAGCGTATGCTGGGGTGTTATCTTTCGTATCTGTATACGCCACTGACTTAGGATTAGGACAAGCAGCAAGCTATTTCTTTATGGTGTATGCCATTGTTTTATTAATTTCACGTCCGTTTACAGGTCGCTGGTTTGATCAATATGGTGAAAATGTCATTGTGATTCCGGCCATTGTAACTTTTGGGATAGGTTTAATTGTGTTAAGCATGGCAAACTCAGCGATTATGCTACTCGTTTCTGGTGGATTAATTGGACTGGGGTGGGGGACAATGGTACCTAGTATGCAAACAATTGCTTTGCAAAAAGTACCTGAGCGAGCAGGGTCAGCTACTGCTACCTTTTTTACGATATTTGATATTGGTGTTGGGTTTGGATCTTATATTGTAGGAGTGGCCGCAACAGGAATTGGTTTTTCTTCCCTATATTTTAATAGTTCTTTTGTCGTGTTTAGTGCTGTGTTTCTATACATGTGGCTTCATGGTAAAAAGAAGAGATCGAACCATCAAGCAGAAATAGAATATACTTCCTAACTAAGAAGGGTTATTCCTTCTTCTTTTTTTGCAGAAAAATAATATAACGGTTACAAGCGAACAGTTATCTTTGCATAAGATGAAGGGGGAGGAGGAATTGAGATGAACTATCGAGAGGATACGAAGTATATACATGGAGGAACGAAAGACAATTCACATCATGGAAGTCTATCCACACCTATATTTCAAACATCTACGTTCTCATTTGAAACGGCTATAGAAGGGGAGCGAAGATTTTCAGGAGAAGAAAAGGGATATATTTACTCGCGTTTAAGCAATCCAACCGTTAACGTACTGGAAGAACGAATAGCAGCTGTTGAGGGAGGGGAAAGAGGGCTAGCCTTCGCTTCAGGAATGGCGGCCATTTCCGCAGTACTGACCTCACTTACTAAAACAGGAGATCAAATTCTTTGTGCAAATGGAATATATGGCTGCACATATGGCTTGCTTGAACTATTAGAGGAGAAATACGGCATCACTCATGATTTTTGCGACATGAGTAGTGTGGAAAAATTACGGTCTATGATTAAACCACAAACTGCTTGTATTTTTATCGAGTCTCCTATAAATCCAACGATGAAGGTTATTGACATAGCAATGGTTTCTAAAGTTGCTCGTGAGTATCAAATTCCTGTAATTGTTGATAATACATTTTTATCGCCTTATTTACAGCAACCCCTATCCCTTGGGTCAGACATTGTTGTCCATAGCGCTACAAAATACTTAAGTGGACATGGTGATGTGATCGGTGGATTAGTAGTTGGAAAGAAATCTTTTATTGAAAAATTAGTATTGAGGGTTCAAAAGGATATGGGGGGCATCATGTCACCTTTTGATGCTTGGTTGTTAATCCGGGGAATGAAGACATTACCAATTAGGATGAAGAGACATAGTAGCAGTGCTGAGAAAATCGTTGAAAAATTAAAACAGCATTCTATGGTAAAAGAAGTGTTGTATCCGAATGATCTGACTCATCCTGACAGAACCATAGCACAGAGGCAAATGAGTATGGGAGGCGGTATAATTTCTTTTCGACTCACAGGGGGGAAGGAAGATGTAATGAGCATGATGGATTCATTGAACCTTGTGAAGATTGCTGTTAGTCTTGGAGATGCTGAAACATTAATACAATACCCTGCCACAATGACCCATGCCGTCATTCCTGAAAGTAAACGAATCAAAATGGGAATTGATGATTCCTTACTACGACTATCGGTCGGACTAGAGGAATGGGAAGACATCTGGCTAGACTTAGAACAATCATTAAATCGTTTAACAAAAATATAGATGAGTAGCTGGATGGAAAATCCAGCTCTACATATCTTAAGGTTTATCGTTACCAATTAAGGGAAGTTGGAAGATAAAGATTTTTTTAGTAAAATAGGCAAGAGACATTGAAAGGAAGAGGATATAAATGTTTAAGAAACTATTTGGTAAAAAAAGTGTGGAGGAACAGATCCTTGCTCCTGTAAGTGGTAAAGTTGTATCTCTAGATGACGTACCGGATCCTGTTTTTAGCCAGCGAATGATGGGTGACGGGGTAGCGATAGAACCTGATAATGGACAAGTAGTAAGCCCGATAGATGGAGAGATAGTCCAACTTTTCCCAACCAATCATGCAGTAGGAATTAAAACAAAATCAGGTGTCGAAGTTTTAGTCCATATTGGACTCGAAACAGTAGCGATGGAAGGAGAGGGCTTCGAAGGTCACATAACAACAGGTGACAAGGTACAGGCTGGCGATCCTTTAGTTACATTTGATATTAATTTAGTAAAAGAAAAAGCGAAAAGTACGATCACCCCAATCGTTATTACAAATTACGATGATATTGTAGAAAGTTTTGAACCTGTTTATGAAGAGGCAGCTAAAGCAGGAGAAACCAATATTATGACCCTACAAACGAAATAAACATAGTTTAACATTTGTGAACCTGACGTTACCGAAACGTTAGGTTCTTTTACCATTGGTTATGTTAAGCGTAATAGTTCTATATAACCGATTTAAGGGCGGAGGTTTATTTGACCATCGGGCAGGTTGTTGAAGGCTCGTTTCCGAGATGATTGTGTGGAGAAAGGGGCGGTGGGGAAGGAGTCGCTTTCCGTGGGCGTGCGCTGAGCCTCCTCAGGCTGGCGCCTTCCGGGGTCTCATCTAACCCGCGTATCCCACAGGAGTCTCCCCCTTTCCCACCGCCCCTTGCCGTATGTTTCCATCGGAGTCGTTACCGTTCTCTCGTCCCTGTTAAAGTATAAGATATCTGTTGTAAAGCCAATTGAATCCTGTTACATAAAGTGGATATTGCCAACACACAGATCTATTGAGTCACTTAGATAAATTGATACAAAACGGATGTGATGGCCAGATTTAGATATTAGAATTGTGTGTTACCAGTTACACAATTAAAGCGATGACCATTAAAATTCACCAAATGAAGAGTCAAGCTTATTCTGTTATAGGGTAGGATAGTGGAACACTCGATTCCAAGATTATGTCGCTGTTCCGTCATTGGTATGGGGAGAAGGGTCTCATCATTTCCCCCGACCACCTTGCCATGAAGAAGAGCTACGAAACACCACGAATCTTAGAAGTCGGCACGTAGCCATTGATATAACGGCACTTTTATCCTCTGGTTTCATGAATGGATGAAGGCCTGCTACTCGGGTCCGTTCTTGAAATATGAAGCAGGGAGGGCAGGGAAAACTGGGAGACTCCTGCGGGAAAAGCGGACTAGACGAGACCCCGAGAGCGAAGCTCGAGGAGGCTCGGCGTCTGCCCGCGGAAAGCGAGCTGTTTTCCCTGCCCTCCCAAACTCCATACGGCAAACGGAACTTCTTGTTATTAAATAATCTGGGATTTTAACGGAATAAAATAAGCAATGTACTTCATAAAGAAATCAATACTTTTTGTAACAGAAATCAACAACAAAATTTAATACAGTCTTACCATTAAATAGAAGGAGGCCAAATATGTCTTCAATAGATGACCAGTTAAGAAATTCAGCGTTAGACGAAATAGAAAAACATCAAAAAGAGGTGAACGCTGACCCTTATCGATTAAAATTTCATCATATGCCGCCAGTGGGTTTAATGAATGACCCAAACGGTTTAATCGAATGGAAGGGAGAATACCACCTTTTTTATCAATGGATGCCGTTTAAAACGGACCACGGGGAAAAGTTTTGGGGGCACTATGTTTCAAAGGACTTGGTTCAATGGAAGCATGAACGTATTGCTCTAACACCTTCCGAATGGTTTGACAAAGACGGTTGCTTCTCCGGAAGTGCAATTGCTTATCAAGACACCCTATACCTTTTTTACACAGGAAATGTATTTAACGAACAGGGAAAGCACGAGGAGTACCAATGTTTAGCTACTTCAACAGATGGAGTGCATTTTGAGAAAAAAGGACCTGTAGCTTATGTGCCAGCTGGCTACACAAGTGATTTTCGAGATCCTAAAGTGTGGAAAAGTGAAGAGCAGTGGCTGATGGTAGTTGGAGCCAAAAATCAATCTAAACAAGGCAAGGTCCTTTTATTCCGATCGGATAACTTAATGGAGTGGGAGTTTGTTGGACCTATTGCTGGTTCATATGAAAACAAGTTGGGTGATTTCGGGTATATGTGGGAATGTCCAGATGTTTTTAAACTAGAGGATAAAGACATTCTCCTTGTATCACCTCAAGGATTACAGCCTGATGGTATGAAGTATCAAAATACTTACCAAAGCGGCTATTTCGCTGGTCAATTATTCAAGGACGAGCCGCGTTTAGAACATGGAGAGTTCAAGGAGCTTGATCGAGGGTTTGAATTTTATGCGCCACAAACGATGCTTGATGAAAAAGAACGTCGAATATTGTTTGGGTGGATGGGCGTGCCAGATCAATATGAACAAGCACACCCTACTATTGCTAATCATTGGATTCACGGATTAACTATACCTCGTGTTTTAGAATGGAATGGTTCTCAAATCATTCAAAAACCTGTGTCAGAATTAGAAGAAATGAGAGGGAACGTTTTGCTTCATTCTGAAATTTCGATTTCAAACGATCAAAAGGCGATTCGAGGAATTGAAGGCAGACCGATTGAACTGAACATTGAATTTGATAAGTTGGAAGATCAGTTTGCTCTAGAAATCTTTCATTACGTATCGTTCAGTTATAAAAAAAGTGATAATACTCTTACATTGTCACGCCCACATTTAGAAGATAAAAGTCAGACAGAGTTTCGCCGTACTGTCATTAAAGACGACTTAAAAGAGCTTCGTTTGTTTATTGATACTTCATCCATTGAGATTTTTGTGAATGACGGACAAGAAGTATTCACAAGTAGAATTTATCCTCAACTAGAAGATAGTGATATATTGTTTACTTCATTAGGCACCAGTACATTTTCTGTGGAACAGTGGAAGTTAAACGGCTATATTTATACGTGATTATGGTAATATAGTGACATGGAATATAGACGAAGGAGTATAGAAATGAGCGATTCAAAAATAAAGGCCAATGAACGAAGAGAACAAATTCTTTTTCATTTAAAAAGAAGCAACGAACCTTTGAAGGGAAGTTCACTTGCGGAACAAATGCAAGTGACAAGACAGGTTATTGTTGGTGATGTCTCGCTATTAAAGGCAAGTGGAGAACCAATTATAGCTACAAGTCAGGGGTATGTTTATATAACAGATTCAACCGATCATTTGCCCTATAAACAGTCAATTGTGTGTCGTCATGAAGCTGAGCAAACGGAAGAAGAATTGAATATTCTTGTTGATCATGGTGTTCATGTTCTTGATGTTATCGTAGAACATCCTGTTTATGGTGACTTAAAAGCTCGTCTGGGCGTTTCCAATCGCCGTGATGTAAAAAAGTTTATCGAACGAGTGAAGTCTTCAGAAGCTACCTTCTTACTTGAGTTAACGGGAGGAATACATACACATACGATTGCGGCTAGTCAACAAGAAGCTTTGCATGATGCCGTGGAAGAACTTGCTAAAAAAGGTATATTACTCGATTCGTAATTAACCAAGAGAGGGTTCATGGAATCTTCTCCTTTTTGGTTTTTTCTAGTTGAAGTTTTGCTATGTATGGATTTTTGTTGATTATGCTATAGTGGACAGGAGATAGTCGTTAAGAAAAGGAAGGTGCCTTAAGTTGAACATTATTCCATATATTTTTAGTACCGTCATTGTTTTGAACGTTCTTCTGGCACTCGCAATTATTTTCCTTGAACGAAGAGATGCAAGTTCCACTTGGGCTTGGCTGATGGTTTTACTATTTATACCGGTAGCCGGATTCTTTTTATATTTAGTATTTGGACGTCGATTAAGTAATAAAGAAATTTTTATATGGGATAAGAAAAGTCGTCTTGGATTGCTGACAGCTGTTCAAGATCAGCTGCGAGCAATCAAGGATCGTACCTTAACGGTTCTGCATAAAGACATTGTTACATATGAAGATTTAATCTTTATGCATTTAAAAAATAATGATGCATTACTTACTCAGGACAACGAAGTAGAAGTATTTACAGACGGTCAAAAAAAATTCCATGCTCTACTAGAAGATATCGAGGAAGCGGAAGACCATATTCATTTGCTTTACTATATTGTTAGGGATGATCAACTCGGTCAACGATTGGCGGAAGCTTTGATTCGCAAGGCAAAGCAAAATATAGAGGTCAAGCTTTTGTATGATGATATGGGTTCTCGCATGATTAGTAGAAAATTTGTAAGGTCTATTGAAGAAGCAGGAGGGGTAGTTGAGTCATTCTTCCCTCCACTCATTCCAAAACTAAATATGAAAATTAATTATCGAAATCACCGAAAGTTAGCGATTATTGATGGGAAAGTGGGCTATATCGGTGGATTTAATGTTGGAGATGAATATTTAGGCTTTAGTAAACGGTTCGGGTATTGGCGTGATACACATCTTAGAGTCAAGGGTGGGGCGGTTAATAATATGCAAACCCGTTTTATTCTTGACTGGAACCAGGCTTCTTCTCAGGATATACATTACGAGGAACGTTATTACCAGGCGGAAGCTGAAGGTGATGTCGCCATGCAAATTGTTTCGAGTGGTCCTGATTCAGAATGGGAACAAATTAAACATGGTTATATCAAGATGATTCTTTCTGCCAAAGAATATATTTATATTCAGACGCCTTACTTCATCCCAGATGATAGTTTGCTTGATGCCTTGCGGATTGCGGTATTATCGGGAGTCGATGTTCGTATTATGATCCCGAGAATGCCAGACCATCCGTTTGTCTACTGGGCCACTTTTTCAAACATTGGTGACTTATTAAAGGCTGGAGCAACTGTATATGTGTATCAAAAAGGTTTTTTGCATGCCAAAACGATTGTGGTTGATGGCAATATTGCTTCAGTAGGAACTGCTAATATTGACGTACGAAGCTTCCGTCTTAATTTTGAAGTGAATGCATTTCTTTATCATCCAGACATTGCTCATGAGCTAGCGGATCGTTTTCACGAAGATACAGTTGATTCTACAGAACTAACATATAAACTTTATAAAAAGCGTTCTCTTTGGATTAGGTTTAAAGAGGCCGTCGCTCGTTTATTATCCCCAATTTTATAGGGCATTTGCGACGTTATTCTAGGATCGCTAAGTAATTCAGTAGCTTTACAAAGTAAAAACAAGGGAACAACCTACAAATATCTAGGTTGTTCCCTTGTTTTGTGCTATATTTTGATTGGTTTGGTTCTTATTCTCTTAAATTATTAGTTTTTCAATGGCCCCCCTAAAGCTCTTCGGGGTCTCACCAATTTATCGTTTTCTGCAAGGTTGAAATAGATGAATACCCCCTTCCCCACCGCCTCTTTTTCCACACAATCATCTCAGAATCGAGTCTTGTTTTAAATTTCACCCATGATTTTTTCTTTCTTGCCATTGTATTTTAATTTTTTTCGTGGTTACCTTTTTTGAAAAATAACTATGAAGAATCAAACCTAATATTATAATAAACAGACCAAGCAAAGCCAAACCACTTGGCAAAGGTGTTGATAAAAGTAGAACCTCTCCAATAATCACAAATAAAACTTGCATGGATTGTGTTGCTTCAACAGCAGCCAACTTCCCTTGATCATCTCTCACCTTATCCGTAGCTATAAAAAATAAAGTAGTGGCTATAACTCCCGAGCAGACAGCTACAATGAAGGATTGTAAGAGTTGCTCTGAAGAAGGAGAACCCACTTTAATAAAGCCGAAAATACTTATAACTAACCAAAAAGGAATGCTAGCTAATGTCATGCCAAATACTCTTTGAAATGTATCTAACCTTCCCCCACAGACCTCCATCATCTTACGGTTACCTAAAGGATAAGCAAATGCAGCAAATACAACGGGTAAAACACCAGCCGTCAAGTCGTGAAAAGTTAAACTTGATGATTTTTGCTGTTGAATGAGAATGACTCCTAATAATATGAGTAAAGAAATACAAAGAGCTCTGACTTGTACTTTGTTCCTGACTTTAAATTGACCAGATTGTTCCAAATTGGTATTGGAAAATAACAGAGCTAATAACGTCCCAGCAACAATGGTTATTTGCCAAGTTCCTGCAACTAACCAGCCGGGGCCATAGGAAGCTGCATAGGTTAAAGGAGCATAAAATAGAACAAAACCAATGAAACTCCACCCTAACCATTGAAAAGGTTGTTTCAGCATTTCATAAATCACTTGTTTCAGATTGTTTCTGAACAGTACAATTAACAGTAAGAAAGGTAACATAAATAGGAATCTTAATGACGAACTCCACATCCAACTTCCGCCTGCGAGGTCCATGGAACGATTTAATATAAAAGTGACAGCGAAAAACATAGAAGCTAAAATACCAATGAATAGTTCTATCATAACTACACACCTTTTCTGACCTAATATTAGGTATGATATAATTAACCATAAGTTCACTATACTATATATTATCTGATTGGTGTGTACAAAAATTAAAAGGAGATTGTCTCATGAATAATAAACATCATATGACTGAAGCTGAGAAATTAGCTAAACAAGTGGGAGAAACTCTAAGAAGACTAAGGAAGGAACGTAATGTTAGTTTGCAAGAACTAGCAGACATGACAGGAGTAAGCAAATTAACCTTAGGGAATATTGAAAGAGGAGAAGCCAACCCATCACTAACCATTATCTGGAAAATAGCTAATGGTCTGACCATCCCGATTTCCGCATTGCTTAATGAAAACCAGGAAGTATTGATTTCTCGAAAGAACATGGGAAATAAAATAATCAGTGCTAATGAGGTCTGCACATTAGAACCCATATTTGATACTTCAAATTATGGTTCAATAGAAATACACAGAGCATTTCTTGAGCCTAAAAGTGAATATTCGCCAGATGCCCATCAGTCTGGAGTTTTTGAGTACGTTACTGTAATGGAGGGCGAGTTAAAGGTAAAGGTGGAAGATGATACTTACCATCTTTTTGAATATGATTCTATAAAATTTAATGGCGACCGAAAGCATGCGTATATTAATCCCAAGGAATCTATAGCAGTATTGCACTTTGTAATGACCTATACAAAACCTTAAAGAGGATGTTCGAAAAGTCACTAAATGATAAGCGGCGCATCTCTTCGCCGCCTCGACCTTCTTGCTTCTAATTTGGCGTCTTTTTGAACACGCACTTAAATCATTGAATAAAAAAAGAGTGTCACTAAAGCCGAAGCTTGTAGGACACTCAAATAAGAGAGGTTATATTTTTAATATAATTATTGGGAGGAAAGCTTGAGCGAAGCTTCCGTCGGTTCACCATTACGGTAAATAGTTAAGTTTATTTGGTCACCAGCTTTAACATCATTGTATAAATACTGGCGAAGGCTCATAAGTGAGTCAACTTCTTCGTCGTCAATTTTAGTAATCACATCATATTTTTCTAATCCGGCATCAGCTGCTGGAGAGCCTTCTTCCACACTGCCTATGAGTACGCCCTGGGTAACATCATTAGGCAAATTCAATTCCCCTTCAAGAACTGGACTAGGAATCTGGCTTACGTCCTGCAATTGTACACCCATGTATGGGCGAGTTACTTCTCCAGTTTTCTCTAAATCATCAATGATCGGTTTTGCTGTATCCATTGGGATAGAGAAACCAATGCCTTCTACTTGTTCTTGGGCAATTTTCATAGAGTTAATACCTATGACTTCCCCTTGTAAATTGATCAGCGCTCCCCCGCTATTGCCGGGATTAATGGCAGCATCTGTTTGAATGACTTCGGTTTGCCAATCTGGCTGCTGGTCTCCATTAATATCTACTGGGATATTACGTTCGAGACCACTAATTATTCCTTTTGTGGCTGATCCGGCGAATTTCATGCCGAGTGGGTTGCCGATAGCTATGGCTGTTTGACCAACTTCAACATCTTGAGCTGATCCTAACTTCGCAACCTTATCTACATGTTCGCCATCTATTTGTAAAACGGCTAGATCTGTCAGTGGGTCACTACCTTTTACTTCGGCTTCAACTTTTGTCCCATCGTGTAATATCACTTCAAGGGAGGAGGCATTTTCAATAACGTGATGGTTAGTTACGACAAAAGCTTGATTGCCATCTTTCTTATAAATGACCCCAGATCCAGTGCCGGCTTTTTGGCTTCCTTGAATTCCTTGCTGGCTATTGCTTATTCCTACAACTGATTCTGATGTTTCATTAATGGCCTGAGTTACATTACCTTGATTCTGGCCAATGTTTAGTTCGTCTGCTTGTGCAGTAGGTTCGTCTGTATTTATCGTGATCGAAATTCCCTTCCATTGAAAAACGGCTGTTATTAAAAAGGTAGCAAGAATAGCTCCTAAAACACCATAAGCAAAACCTGATCGCTTTTTACTTTGTTTTATTGTTTTTTGCTCATCATTCATTTGTGATCAAAGACCCCTTTCTTAATTAAAATTGATCAAATGCCACAATCTATTGGATAACGACTGTACAATTTATAGTATATTGATCAGATATGGTAAGACTTTGGAGGAAGTATGTAAAAAGTGTGTAAAGCACCATTAGCACATGAAAATATGCGAAAATGGGTACAAGTATTATATGGAGAAAGGAGGTCTTTTTATGGAGCGGAGTATCGGTTTGGTTGAAGATGATGCGAATATACGTGACATCGTAAAAGCATACTTAGATAAGGAAGGTTATCAAGTAGAGGCTTTGGATACAGCTGAAAAAGCGTGGGAAGTCTTTCAACAATCTCCTCCAGATTTATGGGTTCTTGACATCATGCTTCCTGGGATTGATGGTTACGAATTCTGTAAAAGGATAAGGCAATCGTCTGAAGTTCCTATTATTATTATCTCGGCTAAAGATGAAGAAGTGGATAAAATTCTAGGTCTTGAACTTGGTGGGGATGACTACTTAACGAAACCTTTTAGTCCTCGCGAACTTGTAGCGCGCGTCAAAAGACAACTCAAACGTTGGAGTGTCATGCAAACAGAGCCTTCTGAAGAAAATGAGCTAATTCAAGCAGGGGAATTAAGATTAAACGAGACCGAACGTAGTGCTTACTTTCAAGGCAATGAAGTAGAAGTAACAACAAAAGAATATGAGTTATTAAAGATTTTAGCACAGCATGAAAACCGTGCGTATAGTCGGGAAGAGTTATTAGTGAAGGTATGGGGTGAGGATTATTTTGGAAGTGATCGTGCGGTGGATGACCTCGTCAAACGATTGCGAAAAAAAATGAAAGAGTTACCACTTGAAACAGTTTGGGGACATGGCTATCGTCTTCGTGCTAACAGAGGTTCTTCATGAAACTACAATCTCAGTTAAATGCAGCGTTTGCTACACTAATTCTTATCATAATGGCAATTACAGGCTTTTATATTTATTCCTTACTTATGGACATGCTCATACAGGATGAACGTGCACAATTAGAAGATCGGGCACAGTTACTAAGCCAAATATCCCAGGAGCAAGATCCGTCCGTTAGATTACCTCAGCTTACTAGCCTCGTTCAAGATCAAGATTATCCGCTATTACTTTTTGATTTGAGACAAGAAGAAGTTTTGTTCAGTACGTTACCTTCTGCAACAGCGGTTGATTGGATGGAGAGGTTTGAAGATGAACTTGCCAGTGAAGAGGTGTGGGAAAGTCAGGGGGAAAGTTATGTAGTTTATCCTATTCCCTTCGCGCCAAATAGCTCCCAGCGTATTTTAGTCATGGCTACACCGTTAGATGATTTACAGGCTGTTCAGAATGCATTTGCGCAACGGATGATTTACGTTATCATTATCGGATTGTTGCTAGCGTTAGGTGTGAGTTATTTCATGACCAATCGTTTAGTAACTCCATTAAGCCGACTCAAACAAGAAGTTAAGAAAATAGAAAAAAGACAATTTGACCAGGTTAAACCCGTCAAATCAAGTGGCGAAATCAAAGAAGTTGAGCAAAGTGTGCGTCATATGGCAGAAGAACTAGAACGTTATATCAACAGTCAGAAGCAGTTTTTCCAAAATGCCTCCCATGAATTGAAAACACCTCTTATGTCGATTCAAGGTTATGCCGAGGGAATTCGCGATGGTATTTTTAAAGGTCATGATGCAGATCGAGGATTAGACGTAATGGTGAGTGAAACGGAGCGGTTGAAAAAAATCGTCAACGAAATGATTTTATTAGCTAAATTAGATAGTAGTGAAGACGTTTATCAACCAAAAGAGGTGAACCTCGTAGAATTAGCAGGACAAGCAAAAGATCGCTTGTTTCCTTTAGCAAATGATAAAGGTATTAAATTGCATTTTCATTCAGATGAAAATTTTTACAGCTATGTCGATCCTGAACGAGTATTGCAAGCATTCATTAACATTATAGGGAATGGTGTAAGACATGCTGAGGAGCAAGTCGAAATTGTATCTAAAGTATCTTCAGAAACTATTTCTATACAAGTTGTTGATGATGGATCAGGTATACCAGACGAATTAATGCCTCAGCTTTTTCAAAGATTTATTAAAGGAAAAGGCGGAGAAACAGGATTAGGACTAGCCATTTCTCGAGCGATTATTGAGCGGAGTGGTGGAACGATTCGTGCTAAAAATAATGTTGGAAGTGTAGGGGCTACTTTTGAAATTAGTTTACCGAAAAGGTTTGAGCAAGAAAATTAATGATACAATAGTTAGAGAACGATTCCATAAGAAAGAGAGGAATGATGATTATGGACGCTAAACCATGCATAGATTCATTAGCCGTTAAAAATTCACATGTACTTCCACCAGATACAAACAGTCATGGAACACTTTTCGGAGGCAAATTGATGGCTTATATAGACGATGTCGCAGCCATTGCGTCCGTTCGCCACTGTCGCAAGCCTGTCGTTACAGCTTCTACTGACTCCGTTGACTTCCTCCAACCCGTTTTTGAAGGTGATACTATCTGTCTAGAAGGTTTTGTGACATACACTCATAATACTTCTATGGAAGTTTTCGTAAAGGCAGTAACAGAAAACCTACTTACTGGAGATCGGAAACTTTGTACGACTGCATTTTTATCCATGGTCGCAGTAGATGAAAATAATCAACCGGCTCAAGTACCACCCGTCTATCCTGAATCAGATGAAGAAAAATGGCTACACGACGGCGCCAAAAAACGCCATGAACAACGAAGAAATAGACGAAAAGAATCAAAAGAACTCGCCGAAATGTTCGGAACTAAACTCCCTTGGAAGTAAGAAAAGCGAAAGTGGCCTAGAAGACACGAATGCTCCACATCAATATACCTTAAACAACGATGATGATGAGCCGTTTGCTCACCATCATCGTTGTTTAATATGTTTAATATTATTTTAGAAGTTGTAAATCGCCTAGGATATAAAAAGCTTTGACGAACGTTTGCGAATCAAATTAGACGAGGTGTTCTTGTTCTCTACGAAGTGTACAAATGGATTCCCAGTCATAGGCAGCACCGTCTCGCATTGTAATGATTCGATCGGCGATTGCATGGGAGTCTTCATGATCATGTGTAACGAAAATCGAAGTGGTACCAGTTTTTTTTATAATGTCTTTCAATTCCCTACGTATTTTGATTTGTAAGTCAGCATCGAGGTTACTAAATGGCTCATCGAGTAATAGCAGGGTTGGTTTTGGAGCGAGCGCTCTGGCGAGGGCAATCCTCTGTTGCTGACCACCACTAAGCTCATGTGGATAACGTTTCATAAAATTCATCATGTTCACGAGATCGAGCACTTCTTCAATGCGTTTTTTTCTTGCTTTTCGGTCATACCCTTTTAACCCGAACTTAATATTTTCGGAAACAGTCATGTGAGGAAAGAGGGCATAATCTTGAAAGACAATGCCAATCCCTCGCTTTTCTGGGAGGACGAAGTGATGGTCGTCGGTCATGATGTTGTTACTAATTCTAATAGTTCCGCAACTCGGGGTTTCAAGTCCGCATAGGAGACGTAGAATTGTGCTTTTTCCACTTCCGCTTTCCCCAAGTATAGAGATGATCTCACCTTGATCTATCGATAAGTTAAAGTTCTGGATGATATTTTCTTTGGCATTCCGATAGTTGAAACAGAGGTCTTCGATTTGAATGAACATGTTAGTTCGACTCCTTTTCTAAAACTTGATGGAAAATATAAATGGCAAGGGCACTAATAATGACAATCATAATAGAAGCAAGTGAAGCTTCATGTATTTGTTCGTCACTTGCGTATTGAAAAGCCTTGGTTGATAACGTATTGAAGTTAAATGGCCGTAAGATTAATGTAAGTGGAAGTTCTTTAATGATCTCAATAAATGCGAGGATAAACCCACTTATAAGGGGGCCTTTAACCATTTTTAAGTCTACCTTGAAAAAAGTTGCTGTTATATTCATTCCGAGCATTCGAGAGGCTTCGGTGAATTTATTTCCAACTTTATCGAATCCTGCTTCGAGGGAATTGTATCCTATAGCAAGGAATCGAATTACATAAGCAGATATTAACATAAATAGACTTGTACTTATATATAATGATGCGTCCAGTCCAATCAGCCCATAAAATTCAAAGAGCAGGTTATCTATTTGAATGAAAACTGTGCTAATACCGACAGCGATTACGGCACCGGGAATGGAATAACCGAGAATCGTTATCCTTGCAGAGGCTTTTGATATAAAGCTTTCGTGCATCCTTGCGAAGTTAGCAATAATCACCGCAAAAACAATGATCATTGCTGCACCGACAATGGATACGAGCAGTGAGTTCCAAATAAGTTCTAAAAACTCAAGGGATATTATTTTCTCATAAGTTAACAACATCCAAGAGATGAGTTGAACAAGTGGGATAAGGAAACCAAGCGAAAATATAAAAGTGCAATAGCTGAAAGCGGTCCATGCTTTGGATCTTGTTAATTTTATCGGTTGTAGGGAACGAATTTTAGTTGTTGTATAACTATATTTTTTACGACCTCTTAGAAATTTTTCTAATACAAGAATAGCAAAGACAATGAACATCAAGGTCGCAGAGAGCTTAATCGCTGCATTTAAGTCACCCATGCCAAACCATGTTTGAAAAATTGCTGTGCTGAATGTTGGGACTCCAAAATACTGAACGACTCCGTAATCATTTAAAACTTCCAAAAGTACAAGGCTGACACCACCGACTATAGCTCCTCTTGAAATAGGTAAGACAACACGAAAAAAAATTTCCAAAGGACCTCGACCGAGTAATCGTGCATTTTCGATTAGAGATGCCGATTGGTTTTGTAAGAAGGCTCTAGTAATCATATACACATAGGGGAATAGGAATAGTGTGAATATAAACACTGCCCCCGGCAGGTTTAAAATATCAAAATAGGTCTGATTAATTTCAATGTTCCACTTGTTACGAAGTGTGGTTTGAATAGCCCCAGTATAATTGAGAATTCCGTTATACGTATACCCTGCAATGTAGGGTGGTATGGCTAGTGGTAGGATTAACCCCCACTTGAAAAAATTTTTAAGTGGAAAATCATAAGCTGAAACTAGCCAGGCCAGACTGGTACCAATAATAATCGCTAGGATACCAGTACATAATATTAATAAACCTGTACTTTTAATAAGATTAGGAAGAATAAACTCTTGGATATGCGCCCAGTTTTCTGCTTGTTGTGTAAAGAAGTTGATTAATATTGTTAGATTGGGTAGTAAAATGAGGACCACGATAATCATACTAAGTAATGACCAAGTATTCATATACTCTGGTAGTTTTCGAAACAGCTTCAAAGCCGACACGTCCTTTTATTGATAAACCCTGAAATGTAGGAAAATACCGCATATCACCTAGTTAATTGTATATATACCAAAATGCCACCCTCTACCTTAAGAGGGGGCATTTTAAGGTTGGGTTATTTCCAACCTACTTCATTCATAAGTTTAATTGCATTTTTGTTGTTTTCACCCAACTCACTTAGGTTTAAGTCTTGCTCCTCAAATTCTCCCCACTCTTTTAGAATTTCTGTCGGTTCAACATTTGGATTTACAGGATATTCATAGTTGGCTTCAGCGAATTGTTTTTGAGATTCTTCTTCTGTTAAGAATTCCATGAATTTTTGAGCTTCCTCTGTGTTCTGGCTGCTAGCAGCCATTCCAATTCCGCTGATGTTAATGTGGGTGCCATTTCCTTGTTGATCAGGGAAAATTACACCTAACTGTTTAGCAACGTCAACTTCTTGTTCATCTTCGGAATTTAACATCTTTCCAAGATAGTACGTGTTCATAACGGCAACGTCACCTTCGCCGGCTGCGATGGCTTTTGCTTGATCACGGTCACCGCCTTTGGGATCACGTGCCATATTGTCTACAATCCCTTGAGACCATTCTTTAGCTTCTTCCTCTCCATCTAATGCGATCAAAGAAGCAACTAGAGATTGGTTATAAATGTTTTGGGAGGAGCGAATGAGCACTTTATCCGACCAATCATCTTTAGTTAAATCCGCATAGTTGTTAATATCCTCAGGGTTAACAGTTTCTTTATTATAAGCAATGATACGTGCGCGTTTTGTTAGACCAAACCATTCATTATTTTCATCACGAAGATTGTCTGGAATATTTTCAGACAGTACTTCACTATCGACCTCTTGCAGGAGCTCTTGAGTTTTTGCACGATGTAATCGCCCGGCATCAGCTGTAATTAAAAGGTCTGCTTCTGATGCTTTTCCTTCACGTTCCATCCGAGCAATTAACTCGTCATCTTTACCTTCTATCACGTTTACTCCAATACCTGTTTGTTCAGTGAACTTGTCATACAGGTCCTGATCTGTGTCGTAATGGCGCCCTGTATATAAGTTAATCTCTCCAGTTGCGACTTTACCCTCACCATTTGAATCGGAAGAAGCATTACCTTCCTTGTTGCTTCCGCACGCAACTAAAGAAACTGAGCAAATCAGAAGGAAACTATACAAAAACCATTTCTTCATGTTAATCACCTCATATGTATTTTTGATAGTTGAAAATGATTTTCAATATCATTTAATATTTTACTGAAATTGAAACAGAAGTCAACATCTTTTTAATGTTTTTATAAAATCAGGAGAATTATAAACTGAAATATTGGTTGATCTATTCCCGTAAGGTGGTAAAGTTGTTCGTGGTAGGGAGGCTAGTTTTAATACTGTGAGTGAAGGGAATGAAGTTTGCAAAAGGATCTTTTTATATAATTTGGAGGTGTACGAATTGGAATTTATCATAAGTTTTTTAAACGATTTGGTTTGGGAATACATACTAATCTTTGTATTACTTGGTTTAGGTCTATTATTTAGTATTCGATTAAAGTTTGCGCAGTTTACTTACATTCCTGAGATGTTTCGCGTTCTTTTTGACAAACGTTCAATTTCAGCAAGAGGGAAAAAGGGAACGTCTCCTTTTCAGGCCTTTACAATTAGTACGGCTTCACGTGTTGGAACCGGAAACCTTGCGGGTGTAGCTGCAGCTATTTCTATCGGTGGACCTGGCGCGGTGTTTTGGATGTGGATGGTCGCTATTCTCGGTGGAGCCTCCAGTTTTATTGAGAGTACATTAGCTCAGATTTATAAAATTCCTGAAAAAGACCAGTACCGAGGTGGACCTGCCTACTATATGGAAAAAGGTTTGAATAATCGCAAACTAGGAATTATATTTGCGATCACCATTACGTTTACATATGGTCTCGTTTTCAGTTCTGTCCAGTCAAACACGATTCGTTTAGCATTTGAGGAATCTTTTAATATAGGAAAGTGGGCTATGGGTCTCATATTAACTGCGATAGTAGCTATAGTTATTTTTGGTGGACTGAAACGAATTGCTAAAATTACACAAATTGTAATACCGGTTATGGCTTTCTTTTATATTATCTTAGCTCTTTATGTTTTTTTTGGTAACATAGCTCAAATTCCAGAAATGTTCGCAATGATTTTCCAAGGAGCGTTTGGTTTTAGGGAATTTGCTGGAGGAACCTTTGGTGGAATGATCTTAATTGGTGTTCAACGTGGTTTATTCTCAAACGAAGCGGGGATGGGGAGTGCGCCAAATGCTGCAGCTACCTCAGAGGTTACACACCCTGTAAAGCAAGGTTTAATCCAGACTCTTGGGGTATTTACAGATACATTAATGATTTGTAGTGCTACAGCCATTATCATCCTATTTTCTGGTGAATATATGAATACAGACCTTGAGGGAATACAAATCACTCAATTAGCTTTCGAAACAGAGTTAGGGACATGGGCGGCTATATTTATAGCGATAGCCATTTTCTTATTTGCGTTTAGTTCTATTATTGGAAATTATTATTACGGAGAAACAAATATTGAGTTTATAAAAAAAAGTGCCACTAATATTTTCATATATCGTATAGGAGTTTTAGCTATGGTTCTATTTGGTGCAATAGCAGAATTTGGGTTCGTATGGTCTCTTGCTGATTTAACTATGGGGATTATGGCATTAATCAACTTGTTTGCGATCTTTATGTTATCTAAAGTTGCTTATGCCGCCTTAAAAGATTATAGAATCCAACGAAAACAAGGGAAGGATCCAGTATTTTACCGTGATCACCTGCCAGGGGTAACGGGGATGGAATATTGGAAACGTGAGCAATCATCCGAAAAAGAGTCATAACTATAAGGAATCAACACTACTTTAAAAAAAGCAGTGTTGATTTTTTTATATTTAAATAGGAGCAATCGAAGGATTTAAGCGTACGAAAACGTCCGATTCGTCAACCTAGCAATCAGGTAGAAAACCCTTCCCCCTGTATGAAGTTTCATCTTATGATAAAGTAGATGTAGATTGATGATAAAAGGGTGTGCAGGATGAGTATTTTATCTGTTGAAAATATAAGTAAGAGTTATGGAGATAAAACGTTATTTGATAAATTATCTTTCACGATTTCGAAAGGTCAGAGAATTGGTCTGATTGGGGTTAATGGAACGGGAAAATCAACCTTGATGAAGATTATAGCTAATATTGAGTCGGGTGATTCTGGAACTCAACAGCATGCGAAAGACTTTACAATAGAATATTTATCTCAAGAACCTTTGCTGGATCCCGATTTAACTGTTTTACAGCAAATTTATTATGGCGATTCAGATATTATGATAGCTATTAGAGAATATGAACAGGTGCTGCAACTGCTTGAAAATGAACCGGAGAACACAAAAGTCCAGGAAAGAATGTTGAAATTACAGCAACAAATGGATGAAAAAAATGCTTGGGAAGCAAATACTACGGCAAAAACCATATTGACTAAATTAGGAATTGAATCATTCGATAAAAAAATCGGGGAGTTATCTGGTGGTCAAAAGAAACGTGTGGCGATTGCTAAAGCACTAATTCAACCTGCGGATCTTTTGTTATTAGATGAGCCGACCAACCATCTTGATAATGAGACAATTGAATGGCTTGAAGGGTATCTGGCTCAATATAAAGGTTCGTTAATGGTAGTCACACACGATCGGTACTTTTTAAACCGAGTGACGAATTTAATTTATGAATTAGATCGTGGAACTTTACACATATATGGGGGAAATTATGAAACGTTTCTTGAAAAGAAGGCTGATCGTGAGGAATGGGAGCATCAAGCAGAGCAAAAACACCAAAATGCACTCAAACGTGAGCTTGCCTGGTTAAGGCGTGGGGCCAAAGCTCGAACGACGAAACAAAAGGCAAGAAAGCAGCGTGTAGAGACGATGCAGGAGCAAAGTTACGAAACGAAAAAGCAGAATGTTGATATGGCGATTGGATCAACAAGATTAGGAAAACAAGTCATTGAATTAAAGCAAATATCTCATGCCTTTAATGGGAATATAATGATCAATGATTTTAACTATTTAGTCGTTCCAGAGGAGCGTATTGGGATCATCGGTCCGAATGGTTCAGGGAAAACGACCTTGCTTAATATAATGGCAGAACAACTTATACCTGATGCTGGCGAGGTTACAATAGGATCAACTGTTAAAATAGGCTATTATACGCAGGATCATGAAGACTTAGATGGTTCTCTTAGAGTGATTGATTACATTAAAGAAGTGGCAGAGGTTATTTCAACAGCAGATGGAGATGAGATCACGGCTGAACAAATGTTGGAGAGATTTTTATTTCCTCGATCTCAGCAGTGGACTTATATCGAACGTCTATCAGGTGGAGAGCGTCGAAGATTATATTTATTACGCGTTCTTATGGAAGAACCAAATGTGTTGTTTCTAGATGAACCGACCAATGACCTTGATACCGAAACGTTAAGTGTTCTAGAAAATTATTTAGATCAGTTTCCTGGTGTTGTTATTACTGTTTCCCATGACCGTTACTTTTTAGATCGAGTGGTTGACAAGCTATTAACTTTTGATGGTTCAGGTAGTACTGAACGTTTCTATGGGAATTACTCAGAATATTTGGATCATCTCCAACAACACAAAATGGAAAGAACAAGCTCAAATGAATTAGATTCTGAGCAAGAATCAACTCGCCGATCTAACCGAAAACGCCGGTTATCATTTCGAGAAAAACAAGAATGGGATGGCATTGAAAATGAAATCTCAAAATTAGAGGAACAAATAGAGGGTATTGATTCTGAAATGGTAGCTTCAGCAACTAATTATAGTAAGGTAGAACAGCTATCTAATGATAAGGAATCTCTTGAAACTCAATTAGAACAAAAGATGGAGCGTTGGGAAGAATTATCAACGATAGTTGAAGAAATAGAAAATGAATGATGTTAAACCTGAGCAGATTTGTCGGTATTTTTGCTCAGGTTTCCTTTTGTATTCATACTGAAGTTATGAAATAATTGATAACGGATACATGCACATATTTAATGAAGAGGAGAGGGTTTCACATGAAATTTCCTAGCCAAGAAAAGTTAGAAAAGTATGCAGAACTGGCACTTAAAACCGGTGTTAACTTGCAAAAAGATCAACGTTTGATGATAAATTCTACTGTAGAAGGTGCACCATTCACACGTATTATTGCAAAGAAAGCATATGAAGCGGGTGCAAAAGACGTTTACATCGTCTGGGGCGATGATGAACTGACACGCTTGCGTTATGAATATGCTGATGTGGAGGTTTTAAAAGAAGTACCGGAATGGCAACAGAAAATGTTTGATTATTTTGGAGAAGAAGGAGCGGCTATTTTATCTGTTCGTTCAACAGACCCTGATTTACTAAAAGGGATTGATCCAGCTAAAGTTGCAGCAGCTAACAAATCTCGCTCAGAAGCGATGACCAATTTCCGTAACTTTACGATGAATGATCGGATTCAATGGTCAATCGTGAGTATTCCAATCCCTGCTTGGGCTCAAAAGATTTTTCCAGATGAGACTGTAGAAGAAGCTGTCGACAAACTATGGGAGCAGATCTTCAGCATTGTTCGTGTAGATCAAGAGGATCCTTTGGCAGCATGGGAAGAACATAATCGTATATTACGTCAAGCGCGTGAATTTTTAAACAAGAAGAAATATCATAAGCTTGTGTATAAAGCTCCAGGGACGGACCTTGAAGTAGAGCTGCCAAAAGGTCATGTTTGGAAAGGTGGATCCGCTAAAACCGTAACCGGTCAGATTAACTTTAATCCGAACATGCCAACGGAGGAAGTGTTTACTGCCCCTCATAAGTATGGGGTTAATGGCACTGTTTCAAGCACGAAGCCACTCAATTATGGTGGAAACGTAATTGATAATTTCACTCTGACTTTTAAAGAAGGAAAAGTCGTCGATTACAAAGCTGTGCAAGGGGAAGACACGTTGAAGCACTTATTAGATACGGATGAAGGCTCTAAGCATCTTGGTGAACTAGCCCTTGTTCCTCATGAATCACCAATTTCTCAATCTGGATTAATTTTTTATAATACACTTTATGATGAAAATGCTTCATGTCACTTAGCTCTAGGAAAAGCTTATCCGAATAATGTGGAGGGTGGATCTGATATGAGTGAAGATGAGTTAGATCAAAACGGGGTGAACCATAGTTTGAGTCATGTGGACTTTATGATGGGTTCTGACCAGATTGATATTGATGGCATTTTAGAAGACGGAACGAAAGAACCAGTTATGCGCAAAGGTAGCTGGGCTTTGAATTTTAATTCATAATGTAACGATGAGTTCTAAGGGGTTTCGTTACCTATCTCAAACAAAGAAAATATAACCTAAACTGCCTAACAAATTGATATGCAATTTGTTAGGCAGTTTAGGTTATATGTAAAACTTGATATAGAGATTTTGAAGAAATGCACTTAAACAAACGTAGCAGGATTGTTGAAGACCCAATTCCGAGGTCATGGGGTTCGTTACCATATAAGGGATAGGGGTGGCTTTGAAACAACTCGCTTTCCTGCGGGAGAACTGGCAAGACTCCTCGGTCGTTGACACTCCCTGTGGGGTCTCGCCTAGCTCCTTCTCGAGGCTGCTGAAAAACCTCATATTTTTTAAAAGATTAAAAATAAAATAGAAAAAGAGGAGTAATTTTCGTAACTTTTGAGAGAAAATCACTCCTCTTTTTCTATTTTGTAGGGTATTACCACCTACTTTTCATTCATTAGTTTGATTATTCTTTTCATATTGGCCACGAATATCGTGGTTACTCCTTGAATTTTCATTCCAAATAGACCCGAGGAATTTGCTCTTTCATACCCGTGTCTGTGCTTGATTTCACTATTTTTTGCTTCGATTTTGTATCGCTCTTTAGCTAATCGTTTGAATTCCTCTGTTTCTTGGAATTTCTCCTGTTCGATATGCTCATTAGATTTGATCGTTACCGAATAGGTTTTTGTTTTCGCTCCTTCCTTGTAACAACCCTCACGTAGCGGACACACTTTACACTTCTCCACATCAAAATAATATTTCAATTGGGGATTTTGAGAAGAATCTTTTCTCTTTTTAATGGCTTTTTTTGTCGCTAAATGTCCAGCAGGGCATACATACTTATCTGCATCTTTATTAAATTCAAATTCCATTCCTTCTTTGCGGTTTCCATTGGTTATCACAGGGTGTAAACGAGATACCAATTTCATTTCTTGTTCGTTTGCGTACTGTATATTTTCCTTACTAGAATAAGCCGTATCTCCTAAAACCGTATCTACCTTCATCCCACTCTTTTTACTTGATTCCACCAATTCCTTTAAATACTTCGTGTCACTTTTTTCACCAGATGTTACCACCGCTGCTGTTATAATTCGTTCATCCGACATGGCCATATGTGTTTTATATCCTAGGAAAGAATAGTCTGCTGATTTATAACCTTTTCGCGCATCGGGATCTCCACCATAATTCGCCTCTTCTTCAATATCATCGATGACTTCTTTTACCCTATTCATTTTCTCTTTAATGGCAGGCATCTTTTTTAGGTTATCTTCTTGATCGATGACATCAAGTAAAGCATTGGTATATGTAATTTCATCTTCTAGTGAGTTGGTCGTTGGCTTGGTTGGGAACTGCTTTTTGATGGTTTCCTTATACTGATAGACTGTTTTTCGTAATGACTTGGATTTCTCCTGTACATATTCTTTCGCTGTTTTCGCATGAAAACGGGACGCCGAATGGGTGGCATCCAAGATTAAGGTATGGCTTGCCAACACCTCATGTTCCAATGCTAACGCAACCGTCTTATCCACTAGACGAAGTCTACGAAACTTGGTCAGAGAGGTGGAATGAATCACGGGATCCTCCG
>NZ_JBHSZV010000045.1:0-26551 GCF_042663045.1 Halobacillus seohaensis
AGGTAAGAGTGATAAATGTTAGTAGTTTTTTTCAAAGTGTCCTTGACATAGGGTCCACTTTAAATTGCAAGATGTTCACGAGGCAGTTTTTTCTATTTGATGTTAACTAACCGTTTGAGATTGAGATTGAGCTGGAGTTTGTGCTTCCGCCTGAGCCTCTTTTATTAAGCAACGCCCTTTACCATGAGGAATACACATAGGTGTACCAAATAGAGGGTCTTCGCGAACATCACAATTCATTTCAAAGACGTGCTGCATTAAGTCACATGAAATGACATCTTCAGGTTTTCCTTGTGCATACACTTCTTTATCTTTTACTGCAACTATATGGTCCGCATAACGACAAGCTAAATTGATATCGTGCAATACCATAACAACGGTACGTCCATTGTCTTGGTTCAAATCAAATAACAAGTCGAGGATATCAATCTGGTGAGTCATATCCAAGTATGTTGTCGGTTCGTCTAACAACAGTAAATCAGTATTCTGTGCGAGTGTCATAGCAATCCATGCTCGTTGACGTTGACCGCCGGATAGAGAATCGACCGAACGATCTTTTAATTCCGTTAGATTTGTATCCTTTAATGCTGTATTTACCGCTTCTTCATCTTCTTGAGACCATCTTTTCGCCCAACTCTGGTAAGGATAGCGTCCTTGTTTAACTAGCTGGTAAACACTTAATCCTTCTGGAGTTGTTGGACTTTGTGGAAGAATTGCCATTTTTTTTGCGACGTCTTTTGTACGCATTTTAGATATATCCGAACTATCCAAAATGACTTCACCGGATTTAGGTTTTAATAGTCGTGCTAATGATCGTAACAATGTTGATTTTCCGCAACCATTGCCACCAATTAATACGGTTACTTTTCCTTTAGGTATTTTTATATCAAGTGAGTCGATAATAACTTGATCTCCATAACCTAATGTCAGATTGTTCGCCATCAATGACTCCATCTGCTCTCTCTCCTTTTACAAACGACCCGCGCGTCTGATGGTGTAAGTACAGTCCATTTATTTGCTTTAACGGGCTTCAAGTCCCTATTTTGGGCTTCATTTATTTTTCAGTAGTAGGGCTCAACACCCTGCTTGATGTATCTTAATAGTCTAGGTATATATTTCACTTATTGTTTATTACGCTCTCTTTATTCTAGAAGGTAAAATGGTTTGTGTCAATGACTATGAGAATCATTTTCAATAATTAATATTGATTTTTCAAAAAATATTCAATATTTACAAAGTGTTTTTCCTTTACAGGAGGTTATCTGAATTATACATTAGGACAGATTCATGGCTCCGTTGTTAGAAACAAGGAAAAGGGCTCAGGGGAACGATTCGCTTTCCGCGGACGAACGGTCAAGCCTCCTCGCTGCGCTGCGGGGTCTTGACGCGTGCGTTTTTCCGCAGGAGTCTCACCGTTCCCCTTCCCCCTTTCACCACATTGAGATGAACGGAGCCTTCACTAGTAGTAGGGGAAGAAGATTAAGGACGTAGGTATTTACCGTTAATAAAATTAAACTCAGAATAAGCCCTTTATTGCATTGATTGGATGGGACATCTGCGGAGACTCCTGCAGATGTCCCATCCAATCAACCATTCCACTTCGTGCGCGGTATATCTTGATATCGAATCTTTTAAGGGAGATTGGTGAATTATTTTTATAATGAAAGAGTTATTACTTTATTGAGCCAAAGATTGATAGGTAACCTCTTGTACAAATAAAACTCCTAATTCATGATGTTCCCCTTCATACATAGCCCTCTGAAGAAAACGATTTTCCCCACGAAAATCTTTCACTTCCACTTTAGTAAGCGCGCGATTCATCTGTAAAGCTTCATAAAACTCATGCACCGAGGTAACGGCAATTCCGTTTACGTTCACAATTAATTCTCCAGGGAGCAAGTCCATTTGATCAGCAGGACTACCCGGAATCGTTCCAAGAATTCGTACACCACGGTGATCTTCCGTGAAGTAAGGTTGATTCTTTTCCTTGCTATGATGAATAGCATAGATAATAAACCGACCTATCATTGTGACAAGCACAGCAACGAAAGCCAGTACAGGCAGGAAAAAACTACCCACGGCGATCACAAGTGATAATCCAGCAAGAGTAATCGTCTGCCTTCCTAATTGAATCGCCGCAAGTTTCGGTGATTGAGCACGCGCTATCCATTCATACCCTAGAAGAATAGGGAATAAAACTAAGCCAAAACTATTCTCTCCTATGTAAAAAAAGGGCCACCATGGAGCAAAAGGTTCGATCATACCAGCAGGAATCAGCGAAACCATTGGAATTAAAGCTAATTTTTTCACGCGGTGCTGCCCGACTTTTTTTCCGCGGTTCCCTTGAATCCGTTCAGGAAATGTTCGTCTTGAAGAGGTTTTAGTTAAAATTACTCCTTCTACTATTAACAGTATACTAAGCAGCATAGCAACACCTGGTAGTGAAATTGCTGTAAGAGCAGATGAGTAATTTTCTAAAAACGTGCCTGTAGGGATAAAGGACACTCCCCATACTAGTAAGATGCTAAAACCTAAAGTATAGGCTGGTGAGAGCCTCGTTAATTTAAATGGCAAACTAAGCAGGATTGTTACACCTGCTAATAATAGAAGGAATTCTGTGTTAAGAACCAATCCGCTTCCTATCGCAAATACGGAAACAATACTTCCCGCTATTAATGAAATTCGCCACGTACTTCGCCCTTCTGTAAATACATCATAAACCCTTGTACCAAAACTTTTGCGCTCTTGTTTCATCCGGCGCAGGGAAATAAAAAACAATAAAAGTATCGACCAATATAATAACGGCTGAGTCAATAACCTCAGCAACCCTTGCATGAATTCATTCAACCAGTTTTCCACAACATGTCTCCTCCCACTATTTTCTTAAAAAAATCCGCAGTCTGAGACTACGGATTTTAATCGAGAAATTAGCGATTCCCCGTTTATTCAAACAACACTTCTAAAGCCTTATCCATTTGACGGTCATTGTCTTCGTCTCGTGCTTCCTCGACAATAAGTTCTTGAATTCTTTCGCCTGTATCTTTATCAATCTCGCCTGTTTCGTTTAAAGAGTGATCAGATTGAAATGAAGCAACAGCAGTCTTCGTTTTTTTATTAAAATAACCATCTGTACGTCCAGGCTCATAACCTAATCCTTTAAGCATTTGCTGAACATTTTTAACCTGTTCATTATTATCATCAAGTTTTAATGTCTCCTCAATTTCAATAGGATTCGTGTAGAAGTATTCTGGCTGCTCTACTTTCACAGTAGGTTCAACTCCCTCTTCGTGAATCCAATTCCCTTCAGGAGTTAACCATTTATAGAGTGTTAATTTAATAGTACTTCCATCTCCCATGGGGATCGTTTGCTGAACGGTACCTTTACCAAAACTCTTTGTTCCTACAACATCATATCCTCCAGCTTCATTCATTGCGGCGGATAAAATCTCAGAAGCTGATGCACTTCCTTCATCTTGTAAAACTGTAATCGGATAGTCTTTCTTTTCTTTGATGTCGGAGAAGTATCGAGACTTCTCTCCTTCACTATCTTCCACCACAACATAAGGTTGTTCATCGGTTATAAATTGTTCAAGGATCTCCTGAACATCTGTAAACAAACCACCAGGATTTCCACGAACATCAATAACAAGTCCTTCTATATTTTCACTTTCCACCTCTTGTAACGCTTTCTCAAATTCTTTCGACGTTTTTTCAGAGAAGGAGGTGATTTCAATTACACCAGCTTTTTTACCATCAATCGTTTTAATATCCGTATACACGGTTTCTATCGGTATTTCATCACGAATTAGTTCAACTTCAAGTGGTTCACTCGCACCGGGACGTTCTACCGTTAAGGTAACTTTAGATCCTTTGTCTCCTCGAATTTTAAGGACAGCATCATATAAATCAAGTCCCTCGACGCTTTCTCCATCTACTTCAATTATTTGATCATTAGGTTTTAATCCAGCTTCTTCTGCAGGTGAACCTTTAATCGGGGCCACAATAGTAACTTTATCGTTGACCATGCTCACTTCGGCACCAATTCCTTGAAAAGAAGAGCCAATCGATTCATCGAATTGTTTCATCGTCTCTTTATCCATATAAACACTATACGGGTCTTCTAATGTATCAAGCATTCCTTCAATAGCCCCTTGAACTAGCTGACTATTATCAGCTTCTGTTAAAGAGTTCTCTTGAATAACACTATAAGCTTGTTCTACTTTTTCTAAATCTGTGTCACCAGCCAAGCCCTCAATAAAACTTTGCTGATCATCTTTTGATAAGTCTCCAAAGTTTTCCGTATCTTTAGTTGCATTTGCAGTTTGATTAGACTCTTCGCTCGTAGCAGTACCGAAATATTGTATGCCGACATACGACCCTGCGGCCCCTATCAGAACAGCAAGTACTGCTATAATCGCGACGTAACGTGCCTGAACATTCATCGCATTCACCCTTCTGTGTTAAATATTTCTCTGAATGATTCTATACTAGCAAAAAAGGCACTACACCGTAAAATGTGAAATGCCTTTTTTATGGAAATTATGCCATATTTTTTGGTGGCATGTCCCTAGACTTGTTAAGTATCAATTTAATATATCATTTATTTTACTCTATAAAGATCTTGAAGTATATAGTCTTTTCCATTATCTAATTACTTTCAGGCTATTATTCTAAATTATATTCACTCTCGTAAAAGATTAGAAACTATTTATTAAAAACTTCACCCAAAAGTGAATTTTTTCTGTGTGAAGAAGCACAATACAATAGAAATTTAATTAAAAGGAGAGAGAAATCATGTCTCAACAACAAGCTCAACAATCACTTCAACAAATCGCTCAACTTGCTCAACAACTTCAACAGCAGGAAGAACAAAATGCTCAACAGCTTCAACAAAGTCAACAACAACCTTCAGCTACTATGGCCTCTCAACAGCCATTAGCTCAACGCGAGCAGAATGCTGCCCAACAGTTACAGCAAATACAGCAACTCGTCCAGCAGTGCCAACAACAAATGAACCAACAATAAAATAATATCCACAAGCACCCTTTTGGAGTACCAAAACATATTTAGAAGGCAAAACAGCAACAGAATTATCGAACCCATTAATACACTAAATAACATTACCATTGTTAAAGACAAACGCTTGGATATTAAATTATCTAAGCGTTTGTCTTTATATTTTCTTATTAAACTAAATCCCCAGATTATGGAAGACCCAACTTCGAGACATTCCGGTGGTTTCCGTTACAATAGATGGCGTTTGAATTGTGTGGTACCAGGTACCACACAACGGAGCATAGGTAAGACGCATTCTCCTATTCCAGAGACTCGTTCATTTCCATGTCGAATGGGATGGCTTTGAAACGACGAGACTCCCGCGGGAGAAAGGATCTAGGCAAGACCCCACAAGGGAGTGTCAACGACCGAGGAGGATTGCCAGTTCCCCGCAGGAAAGCAAGTTGTTTCAAAGCCATCCCTATCCTTTATACGGTAACGAACCCTCATCATCTCGTAATTGTATGGTACCTGGTACCACACAATAGCATAGGTGAAGACGCATTCTCCTATTCCAGTAATTCGTTCATTTCCATGTCGAATGGGATGACTTTGAAACGACGAGACTCCCGCGGGAGAAGGATCTAGGCAAGAACCCCACAGGGAGTGTCAACGACCGAGGAGGCTTGCCAGTTCCCCGCAGGAAAGCGAGTTGTTTCAATGCCATCCCTATCCTTTATACGGTAACGAACCCCCATCATCTCGGATAAAACCTGAACTTTAACCATGATATTATCACTCGTCTAAACACAAGAATTCCAACATGAACCATATTCAACCGGTAGTTATATAATTTACGACTTATAATGAATATAACTACACTCTTTAGACAAAATAGAGATGAAAATAAAAAAGGAGAGTGAACCCATGGGGATTTTGTCTGGTAATCCTAAGAAACAACCACTTCATTATGGAGAAATTTTCGGAATGTGGTCCTATTTAGTTGCATTAAAAGGGGACTACGCAGCATTTGAAACCTATTCGAATCACTCAGGAGACAGAGAACTGAAACAACTTCTTGGAGAATTGACTCAAGGTATTAAACAAGAAACAGAGGGTATTGAAGAAATTCTTAAAAGCAATGGTATTGCTTTACCTCCTACGCCTCCTGAGCGCTCTCTGGCTGACTTAGAAGAGATTCCTGTAGGTGCAAGATTTAACGATCCTGAGATTAGCGCCATGGTTTCAGCAAAGATTGCCGCTGGTCTTGTGGCTTGCAGCAGTATAATTGGTCAGAGTATTCGTGAAGATGTTGCGATGTTATTTGGTCAGTACCATATGAATAAAGCTCAAGTCGCTGCTAAAGCGTTGAGATTAAATAAAGAAAAAGGTTGGTTAGTTGTCCCTCCTCTTCATACTAAAGTACCGAACCAAAGCTAATAGCTTTATATGAGATGTGTGGGTTTAGAACCCTCACATCTTTTTATTTGATATAGAACGATAATGCTGATACTTGTCCAATTAATCTCCGAAAAAATGTTAAGAACATAATCAGGTTCCGTCGTTAGAAACAGAGAAAGGTCCTAGGGGAACTGGTTCGCTTTTCGTGTACGTACGGGCTCAATCCATTTCTCTCGACCAAAGTCCATCGTCTTTACTAACTGAGTTTTTTTACAACAATCAACATTAACGTTTAACATTGCCTATTACAAATTAAAGGAAACTTGCCCAAGAAGGCCCCTAACTACTTTAGAGGTCTTCTACATTGATTAAGTTTATTTATTTTCATCTTCAGCTTCCTCTTCTCTATCATAAGGAAAAATCTCTTCAGATGCTTCTGTACTTAAATTCATCGCACCTGATTTCATCTCTCTCGGTTCACTACTTATATTAGAAGCAACATACTTGTGAAAAAAGTACTCAAAAATCGCCACACCTACTGAAGTTATTAAAGTTGCTGTAAATAATTCTCCACCTGCTGTAAGCGCGTCACTCATAAAGTAAATAACTACAAAAGCAAGGACAAAGTCTGAGCCCGTCGCAATGGTGTTATTAGTTCGTGGTAAGATCATTAAATCTCCAACGACATAAGACAACACACCTAACACCAACGTAATTAAAAAGACATTGCCAAATGACATACCATAACCTAGCCCCAGGATGACAAACAAAAGAGCCAAACAAAGTACAAACTTAACAGCCATTAACTTAACATGTTTCAAAATAGACACCTCCTTTTCCCTTATATCTTTTGTTAAGTTGACACACATATACCTCTTATAAAGTTTATTTAATTGGCTGTATTTGCTTTACTGGAATCTGTTTGAATATAATGCATGACTAAAAAAAGCAAAAGAACGCCAATACCACCTGCAACGATATAACTGATATTCAAATAATCTTTCATAACGATTGACATACCAGGAGGCCCAAATGCTACACCAACAAACCGGGATGAACTGTAAAAGGAGGTGATTGTTCCTCGCTCTTCTTTTTCAATTCCCTCGGTTATCATCGCGTCTAATATCGGAAGAACCGCTCCAATTGCCAGACCAAGCACACTTGTTACCACTAATAAAAATAGTAAATTCCCACTTGTATATCCAACAAAAACAATACTTGCTGAAGTCATGATTAAGCTTATGATTAACAATTTTTTCATTGTCGCTAACTCACCCTTAATCTTCCGCCCCGTTACATAAGAGGATACGCAAAGTCCAAAAAGCGGAATCGCTAGTACAAAGCCTTTTTTAACCCCTTTTAGGTCATGTACTTTTTCAAGAATGTCTGACAGGAAAAATAAAACCCCAAATAATAAGAGCATTAAATAAACCCCTACGAGAAACACAATGTAGATCCATCTCCCCTCTTTTTTGAAGATGTCCTTCGTCTTTTTTACAAACTGTTTAAATTTCGGAGGATCCTCTTTTTTCTTAGGAACCTTAATAAAAAAGAATACGAGAACGATCGATATTAAACTGAAAACCGATATAGAAAAGAACGGCAGGAACCATAAAAAAGCAGCAAACATCGCTCCGAGTATAGGACTTAATACCTTCCCAAAGGTGTTTGATGTTTCGATAATACCTAAGCACGAACTTGTTTTTTCATCATCATCCTTATAAAGATCACCCACTAAAGGCAAAATGATAGGCGTTGCTCCGGCCGCTCCTATCCCTTGTAATACGCGACCAATCATGATCCACATAAAGGGATCGTCTAGTTTCCAAGAAGCAAAACCAGCAATAAGTCCTCCAATAAAAGCTAAAACTAAACTCGGCAAAATGACTATTTTTCTTCCATAACGGTCGGATAAGTATCCAGCTACAGGAATGAGGAAAATAGCAGCCAGTGAGTAACTGGTTATAATCATGCTGGATTGAAAGGAAGAAATGCCTACCTTTTTCTCAAAAATCGGAAGTACAGGTATAAGCATTGAATTTCCCAATGTCATTACAAGAGGAATCGATGCCATACTCACAATGCACCATTTGCTAACTTGTTGTTCCGTCGTTTCACTCGCCATTTCTACACCTCACTCGTTTTCTACCTTTGTATAATTCCAAGTCTTCCCCTTAATTATTCAACATTCTGTTATAACAGAAGCAATTGAGAAAGGGTTTCGCACTTAAATTAGTTTGTACAAATGAGGTGAAATTCAATCGACAAATTCAAATGATTTAATTAATGTCATAATTCCCTATATTTATGAATGAACAGAAAGCATACATCACGAAAGAAATGATGGGAATATTAATAAAACAAGTATATAAAGGAGTTTCGCTATGCCAATTTTTGAACTAATTGTGCGGCTCGCTATCGCATTCCTCACCTTACTACTGCTAACTAGGCTCATGGGTAGGAAAGAACTCGCTCAAATGACATTCTTTAATTTCATTTCGGGAATTGCCATCGGTTCCATTGGTGCTTCCCTTGCTTTAAATTCAACAGTAAGTATACGTAATGGAATAATTGCTCTGATTCTATGGAGTTTTTTCACGATAGCTATGGGGTTTATTGACATTAATTCTAAAAGTGCTCGGAAAGCGATTGAAGGTCAACCAAGGATTTTAATTAAAAACGGAGAGATTATGGAGAGTGAACTCCGTGAAGTTCGACTAGACTTAGATGCGTTAACAGCTTTATTAAGAGAGAAGAATGCTTTTTCGATTTCTGAAGTTGACTACGCTATTTTCGAAACAAGCGGTAAACTTTCCGTACTAAAGAAAGAACTTAATCAACCCGTAACAAAAAGTGATATGAATATCCAACCTTCTGTTACTAATTTTTCACCTGTATCAACTGGGGTAATCTTTGATGGGATTATAAATACTGCAAATTTGAAAAAGTTACATTTGGACAAGCAGTGGCTCCAACAACAACTAGAAGTATCAGGATTTGAGTCTGTCTCTAACGTGTTTTATGCGGAAGTACAAAAAAACGGAACATTATATATTGACCCAAAAAAAGCTAAACAATAAATCTGAAGAGGAGGTGATTTAAATGGCGAAAAAAAATCAAAAATATACGGATTTCTCGAATGCTGAAACTCAAAATAACTTTCTAACATCGGAAGAATTTCCTGAAGGACCATTCGGAGCAGCGAAAGGGAAAAGTGTACCCGTAGAAAATAAAGATACTCCTTGGAAAGATGGACAACAATATTATAGTGCTTTTGCTTATGAAAACCGTAACCTTCACCAAAATTTACCACGGCAGTATCCTGGAGCCCATCCGACACATGATGATAAAAGTGAAACGAGTGAAGACCCTTACAATACTTCGCCTAATGATAATAATAGTCAAATGGAATAAAAAAAGCACACCCAGTCAATTCCCTTTAGACTGGGTGTGCTTTTTTGTTTTACTAGGGGCAGCTCTAAGATGGTTCTAAATTTCATAATCGTATTCCCCTCGCGACTCATCCCGCACAATTAGACCATCTTCAATGGCAATGACTCGTCTACGAAGAGTATTAACAATTCCCTTGTTGTGAGTAGCCATAAGTATCGTGGTACCCTTTTCATTAATTTCTTCGAGAATATGCATAATCTCCCACGATGTATCTGGATCCAAGTTCCCTGTCGGTTCATCAGCAATAAGCAGTTTAGGATGGTTTACAATAGCTCTAGCAATTGAAACTCGCTGTTGCTCTCCGCCAGAAAGCTCATCTGGAATAAATCGTGCTTTATTTTTTAAACGAACTTGATCCAACACATCCATCACACGACGTCGAATTTTGTCTGGACTTTCTTCTATAACTTCTAAAGCGAATGCAACGTTTTCATAAACGGTTAGTTTTGGAAGTAAACGGAAATCCTGATAGACCACACCTATATTTCGACGCAAATAAGGAATGTTACGTTCTTTTATTGTCATTAAATCATAATCATTGACCATAATTGATCCTTCTGAAGCTTTTTCTTCTCGAAACATTAACTTCGTAAACGTTGACTTACCAGCTCCGCTTGTACCTACAACGTATACAAATTCCCCTTGTTCAATATATACATCTATGCCATTTAAAGCTGTCACACCATTGGGGTAAGTCTTATAAACGCCCTTCATTTCTATCATATAGTGATCACCTTACTTTTTTTGTTGTATTCATTTATTTTTACCATTGTCTAATAATGTCTTAAGTTCATATTTAGTATAACATTTTCATTATAGTTTTTAAGAGATAAAATTATTACATTTATGTTTCAGGGTGTTCCATTGATAGATAACATTCGACATTTTTCGACCCCATCGCAAATGTGGGTGTATTTTCCACTCCACCGACTCTTTTTAAACGTTAGAAGCAAGATTTATGTAACCGCTCAATAACAGGTGAAAGTCGCACAGAGCATGTCCTATGGAATTAAGGATTTTGAACGATTAAAAAAGAAATTACTGTGGCGACAGGGACAAGAGGTTAAAAGGCTCTAGTTTAAATGAACTTGGGATAGATCATGAAACAGAGAAAATATGCGAGACCTCGTAGCCGGTTTTACTAGGAGGCTGGGGCGTTCATATAGTAGAAACTTTCATTTCTAATTAGTATAGAGCCCATTTTTTTATTCTAATTATTTTCAAAAACATAAAAATGCCCAACTGAGCAATCAGTCGGGCATACTACAATTTAATTATTTCATAGTACTAAGCCAATCACCTAAAAGTTGTGCATCTGCTTCCTCTACATTCTGGGCTGGCATATCGCCTTTTCCTTCATGTATAATCTTAGCGATTTCTTCAGAAGAGTAATTTGCACCGACATCAGTAAGTGCCGGGCCTACGTTACCTCCCATATCGCCACCGTGACAGCTTGCACAGCTTTGTTCATATACTTCTTCGGCTGCAGCGACATCGACGTCAGCAGTTTCTTCATCATTGTTATTTCCTTCTTCATTAGCCGTGTCGCCATTGTCTCCACCGCCGCCGTCTCCTGTTTCATCGTCTCCGCCGCCTCCACAGGCACCAAGTACTAGAATCATTCCCATTAAAATTACCCATAACGTTTTTTTCACTAGACATCCCTCAAATCATTGAATTTTTATACACCTAGTATAACCTAACTAACTCGTTTTAAATCCCTCGCCAAGTACCTCAGTTGCATTCATAGCAACGACAAACGCCCCATGGTCAATAGTCTTTACCGTTTGTGTCAATTTAATGAATTCATTTTGCTGAACTACACACATAATTACTTGCCTTTCACGCTCGGTATAGCCACCAGATCCTTGTAGCACGGTGACACCTCTGTCAATTTCATTTAAAATGGCTGTTCGAACCTCTTCTACATTCTCTGTAATTATCATTACGTTTTTAGATGTGTTTAAACCAACTTGTACAAAATCAATCGTTCGACTCGTAGCAAACAAGCCGATCAAGGCATATAATCCTTCTTCCACGGAAAATACGAGAGCTGAAGTAAGAACGATCATCCCGTCCAGCAATGCAACACTAACACCAAGCGGAAGATGTGTGAATTTATGTAAAACCTGTGCCGCTAGATCAATGCCTCCAGTAGATGCACGCCCTCTAAATACAATTCCGAGTCCAAGTCCAACACCCATTCCTCCAAAAATGGCTCCAAGTAAAGGAGTTGATGTTGCAGGGTCTAAATCATTGGTTAACAATACAAATAAAGGCAGTACAACAGTTCCAACAAACGATTTTATGCCAAAGTTTTTTCCAAGGATCACTAAACCTATAATAAAGAGTGGGACATTAAGGATAGCTTGTACAATCCCTGGTTCCCAATTGAATACACCTTTCGTAATCGTACTAATTCCCGCTACTCCCCCAGAAGCTATATTATTCGGAAGTAAAAATACATTAAAAGCTAAAGCCACAAAAAACGATCCCAGAATGACGAGACCATATTCGATCATATGTCTCAATACTGGGGGCATTGGTTCTCGGCGATATTTTTTTGCCATCATCATAAGCGAATTCCTCCTGTGCCGCAAAGTACCGTTAGGAGTATAACACTAGGGGGAAAAGCTGTAAACGAGACTCTAATAACGCATTAACACGCTAAAGTTAGTTTTTTCCACTTGATTCTTTTGCTAACAAGTTTTGTATCACCTCGAGGACATCCTCACGCATATCTTCACGCTGTAGTGCCATAGAGATCGTCGTTTCGATAAAACCTAATTGATCACCAACATCATAACGGTCTCCCTCAAATTCATAACCGTAAACCGTCTGAGTCTTATTCAGACCTTCAATCGCATCCGTTAACTGAATTTCTCCCCCTGCTCCGACTGCTTGGTTATCTAGTATGTCCATTATTTCTGGTGTTAAAATATAACGCCCGATAATAGCGAGATTGGATGGGGCTTGGACTTGTTTTGGTTTTTCAACAAAGTGGTCCACTTGGTAGCGCCGCCCCTGTTGATTAGTAGGTGAGATGATACCATAACGGGATGTTTTATCTTCTGGACTTGTTAAATGCCAGTAATTGATGATTGTGTTTCCTGATTCTGGTCAATATCGTCACCTGGAAGCACACAAATGGTTCATTGCCAATAAATTTTTACGGGCACACCAATCTCTTGTTCCAGCCCTTTTGGCTCTTTCTTAATGAATATCAACAGAACCCGATTGTTTCACTTTGATAGCAAGAGTGTGTTTGTTTAAGAGTAAAGGCGATTATTCTGTCTTTTTTTCTTAATTGAGCCGATCAAGTGGGTTATTAAGCCAAAACGAAAACCCCCTCACTCAACAAAGAGAAAGGGAGTTTCTAGTAAAAAATTACTCATCCATTTTTAATCGTAAAAACGCATTGATGAACTTGTCGAGCGAACCATCCATAACAGCTTGGGAATTCCCAGTTTCAACATTTGTACGGTGATCTTTCACCATGGAGTATGGGTGGAAAACATAGGAGCGAATTTGACTGCCCCAGCCTATTTCTTTTTGTTCCCCGCGAATATCATCAATTTCAGCTTGTTGACGTTCAATCTCTAGTTGATAGAGCTTAGATTTCAACATCTTCATGGCCTGCTCGCGGTTTTTGATCTGGGAACGCTCAGATTGACAGGTTACGACTGTTTTGGTTGGCAGGTGGGTCATACGGACAGCGGAATCTGTAGTGTTTACGTGCTGTCCTCCCGCACCACTGGAACGGTACGTGTCGATTTTCAAATCTTCGGTTCGTACATCAATATCGACTTCATCATTAAATTCTGGCATGACTTCACAAGATGAAAAGGATGTATGACGACGTCCTGAAGAATCAAATGGAGAAATTCGCACGAGACGGTGTACCCCTTTTTCAGCTTTTAAATAGCCATAGGCATTATGACCTTTGATCATTAAAGTTACGCTTTTAACTCCAGCTTCGTCACCTGGAAGATAATCCAATGTCGACACCGAAAAACCTTTCTTTTCTGCCCAGCGCGTATACATTCTAAGCAGCATGCTTGCCCAGTCTTGTGACTCTGTTCCTCCAGCTCCAGGGTGGAGTTCAAGAATGGCGTTATTTTTATCATAAGGTTCACTGAGTAAAATATTGAGTTCAAATTGATTCAAGTCTTCAAGAAGTGTGCCCACTTGTTCTTCAAGTTCAGCTCGAAGATCCTCATCCTCTTCTTCTTTCACGAGTTCGTAACTAACCTCAAGGTTTTCGTGGTATTCCTCGTGCTCCTCAAGTTTATGAACAAGATTTTTTAACCCGTTCATTTCATTAATCACTTTTTGAGCAGTATCCTGATTATCCCAAAAGCCCGGTTCTGTCATTTCTTCTTCTAACTCTGCAATTCGGGTCTTCTTTTGATCGGCGTCAAAGAGACCCCCTGAAGTCCGCTAAACGTTTAGCTGTATTATCTAATTCATGACGAATGTCTGCCATATCCATATTCCATCACTCCTATTAAAATTCATAACCATAACAGAAGGGAGACACTCTCTTTTTTGAGAGTGCCTCATCTGTTCATTACCCGTGACAGTTTTTATATTTCTTCCCGCTGCCACAAGGACATGGTTCATTTCGTCCGACCGCATCCTTTTTCACATATGGTCTTTTTTTCTTGCTTTCTTTACTTTCTTTATTCTCGTCGCCACCGGAAACAGCTTTCGCTCCTTGTGCGACTTCCTCACGCTGGAGATTATTGCGAATTTGTGCTTTCATGACGTATTTCGCCACTTCTTGGTCAATTGTCTGAACCATGTTTTCAAACATTCCGTATCCTTCGAACTGATATTCACGAAGCGGGTCATTTTGGCCATAGGCACGTAAATGTATTCCCTGACGTAGTTGGTCCATTTGATCGATGTGATCCATCCATTTCTGGTCAACTGTGCGGAGAACGATTACCTTCTCAAATTCCCGCATTTGTTCCTCAGACATTTCCGCCTCTTTTTCGTCATAGCGTTCTTTTACTTTTTGTAAAATTAGCTCTTCCATTTCCTGAGGATCTTTACCATTTAAATCTTCAACAGTGACATCACCTTCAAGAAGCAAGTTGCCACGAAGGTATTCGACAATGGAATCTAGCTCCGACTTTGATTCTCCATCTTCCTCTTCTGAAGTATGAGCTTGGATTGTATTATGAACTGTACGCTCGATCATTTGTTCAATAATATCGCGCAGGTTGTCCGCCGTTAATACATCGTAACGCTGCTGATAGATGACTTCACGCTGCTGACGTAATACATCATCATAGGAAAGAATCGTTTTACGAGCATCAAAGTTATTTCCTTCAACCCGTTTTTGTGCGGATTCAACGGCACGAGAGATCATTTTACTTTCAATCGGCTGTGAATCATCCATACCAAGACGTTCCATCATGTTACGCATATTATCAGAGGCGAAGCGACGCATCAATTCATCATCTGTAGCCAAATAAAATTGTGACATACCAGGATCTCCTTGACGTCCGGAACGACCGCGGAGCTGGTTATCAATCCGACGCGACTCGTGACGTTCGGTACCAATTACAGCAAGACCGCCTCGTTCTCGTACGCCATCACCTAGTTTAATATCTGTACCACGACCGGCCATGTTGGTCGCAATAGTGATCGCGCCTTTTTGACCAGCATTTTCGATGATGTCCGCTTCACGAAAGTGGTTTTTAGCGTTCAAAACATTATGAGGAACATTTGCTTTATTCAAGTAACGAGAAATAATTTCAGAAGTATCTACCGCTACCGTACCCACTAACACAGGCTGTCCATTTTCATAACGTTCTTTAATGTCTTCCACTACCGCACGGAATTTCCCATCCATCGTTTTATAAACGAGGTCGGCTTTATCATCACGAATGATTTCCTGATTGGTAGGGATAGAAACAACGCGCATATTATAAATATTCAAGAACTCTTCTTCTTCCGTCTTAGCTGTACCAGTCATCCCCGATAGTTTTTCATACATACGGAATAAGTTTTGGAAGGTAATCGAAGCAAGGGTCATGCTTTCATTTTGAATTTCCAAGCCTTCCTTCGCCTCAATCGCCTGGTGTAAACCATCACTATAACGACGGCCCTTCATAAGACGACCGGTAAATTGGTCAACGATAACGACGCCATCTTCATCCACTACATAGTCAGAATCACGATGCATCGTTGTATGAGCTTTTAATGCCTGATTAATATGATGAATTAATGAAACATTAGAAAGGTCATACAAGTTCTCAATTTTGAAATATTTCTCCGCTTTGTTAATGCCTTCTTCTGTGAGCTGAACGTTCTTCGTTTTTTCATCATAGGTATATTCATCATCAAGCGCTAGTAAGCGAACAAAAGAGTTAGCTGATTGGTATAAATCGGCGGACTTAGAGGCCGTACCTGAAATGATCAAAGGCGTACGGGCTTCATCAATTAAGATAGAGTCTACCTCATCAATAATAGCAAAGTGCAACGGGCGCTGTACCATTTGTTCCTTATATAGCACCATATTATCACGTAAATAATCGAAACCAAATTCATTATTTGTTCCGTAAGTGATATCTGCCAAGTAAGCTTCACGTTTTTCCTCTTTAGACATAGAGTTTAAGTTCAACCCTACCGTTAGACCAAGAAATTCATAAAGTTTACCCATCTCTGTAGCGTCACGACTAGCCAAGTAATCGTTCACGGTAATAATGTGAACACCTTTTCCCGTAATCGCATTGAGATAGGCCGGCATGGTGGAAGCTAGTGTTTTACCTTCCCCTGTTTTCATTTCAGCTATATTTCCTTCATGCAAAGCAATAGCACCAAGGATTTGAACTGTAAAAGGACGCATATCGAATACACGTTTTGAAGCCTCACGAACAACAGCATAGGCCTCGATTAACATGTCATCCAGTTTTTCACCTTTTTCGTAACGTGCTTTAAATTCATCCGTCTTTTGACGTAGGTCATCATCCGTTAGCTTAGCTATATCATCCTCAAAAGCATCGACTTTTTCAGCTAATTTTCCTAAGCTTTTAAGTTGGCGAGAATTGTCATCACCAAATATTTTCTTCAGCGTTCCAAGCATTGCAACCGCTCCTCTTTAAATACCTATCTATCGGTTGAATTGTTTTAATCCACTACTAATAATAACACTAAGAATAGCGGGATGACAATTATTCCATAACCATGCAAAAGCATATTAAAATATATAAAAAAAACGAATAAGCAACCCGGGGATGAGCTGCTTATTCGATGGAGGCGATTAAGGGGATAATGAAGTGGCCAAACGGGGCTGCTGCTCGCAAACTAGTTGGTGTTCCATGTTTAACTGTCGCTGATCGACGTCATAAATCCGACGATTCGCTACACCAATCAGCTCCACAAGCTGAGCAATCGTCTCTTCCTGTTGCTTCAATCTGGAATAAAGATGAAGACAGTCAGAGCACGTGTAAGTATCTTTCATGATTTCGCCTCCCATGTAGGAATCTTGCTACTTATTTATACCATGGGGATCATGATGAAGGGAAAGCAGGATTTTAGAAGTATCGATCAGCCATCATATGGAAAAATCTTGTTTTATAGTAGTGAAAATTCAAATTCTATATAGCTAGATTTAGTAAGGCTGGGTGTTTGATAGTTTTTGTAGAAAAAAGGCAACCCTTGTAGCAGGGTTGCCTTTTGGATTCGTTCTATTACGTTTCAATTAAGCCGTAACGGCCATCTCTTCTTTTATAGACAATATTAGTTTCATCAGTATATGCATTAGTGAAAACGTAAAACGCGTGACCTAGCATATCCATTTGTAGCGCTGCTTCTTCACTATCCATTGGTTTCAAGTCAAAACGCTTCGTTTTAACAATTTTAACTTCAGATTCATCTTCTTCTTCCAGTCGCTGCTCTTCAGCTTCTCTTTCAAGTTCAGCAAACACATACTTAGGAGCACTGTCTTGACGTGATCTCCGATTTACTTTTGTTTTGTACTTGCGGATTTGTCGTTCTAGCTTATCCACCACAAGGTCGATGGCAGCATATAAATCAGTATTGTGTTCCTCTGCGCGAAGAAGCAAGTTCTTCATCGGGATTGTTACCTCAATTTTCTGCTCATCATTATAGACACTTAAGTTTACGTGTACATCAGAAGATGGCGGTGTTTCAAAATAGCGTTCTAATTTGCCTATCTTTTTCTCCACATACTCTTTTATGGGATCCGTCACCTCTAAGTTTTCGCCACGAATATTGTAATTTAACATTTTCAAGTGTCCTCCTTTCATCCTTATGTACTTATATTCTACCATACCCTTGCTCATTCCTGTATAAACTTTTCTGAATTTTTTAAATTAAATAGCGAGAAATGTCAGATTTGGTTGAATTATCGTTGAACATGAAGGAAATAACTAATTTATGGAGGGAATACAGAAAACATTGGTAGAAATATTTCAAATGCTGGTAGAAAAAACAATAGAGGAGTTTCTATCTTTATAGCGAATTATATAAATCATAGACTCATTAAAAAGGAATGATCCATTGAAAAAACTTCCCCTGCAACTTTAAACTACCAAGCAATCCTACGTAGATTCCCTCCTCACCACCCAACATATCATTCAGCAGAAAGTGATTTCAAAAAATTCATGGCTGGCTATAATGGCGAACAATCTCTGTTATTCCATACCAACCTTCTAGCTTCAGCAGAGGTTCATATCCTCAACGATATCCGCCTGCAAACCCCACATTATATCACCCAATTGGATACCCTCATTCTAACTCCTACATTTGCGCTTATTATTGAAACGAAAAATTTCGCGGGTCAGCTTTATTTTGACCATACATTTAAACAAGTGAAACGAACGCTGAATGGCAAAGTGGAAAATTTCATGGATCCAACGGTACAAGTTGACTTGCAACGAGATTCACTCAAACAGTGGATTCTTCACGATGATCTCCCTACCGATTATCCGATAGAGACCTTAGTCGTCATCAGCAACCCCTCCACTTTAATTGAAGCATCCAAATTTAATTATGATGTTCGCAAACGGGTGATTCATGCCCATATGCTTCGAACGAAATTCCAAGAGCTACAATTGAAGTACACAAATCATTTTTTATCAAATGGACAATAAGATCAACTACAACAAATATTATCCAACAATCATATTCCGAAAAATCCTGACCTCCTAAAGAAGTACCATATTGGTAAGGAGGAAGTTATAAAAGGTGTACAGTGTCCCCACTGTCAGTCTTTTAATATGCGTCGCAGTTATGGAATGTGGCGCTGTTACTCCAACCCAACTCACACATCTAAAGACGCCCACATTATGGCCCTCCATGATTACTCCCTTCTTTTGAATCCTTCGATTACGAATAGAGAATTTCGTGAATTCACGCGCCTATCCTCAGCATCTACTGCCAATAAACTGTTAACTAATTTGGATTTACCCAGGGTAGGGCACACGAAAGGAACATCTTATTGTTTAGTAAACGAGAAAAATGAGCCCTTCCTTTAATATGGATGGGGCTCATTTTTTCTACCATTATTTATGATTATTCCACCACTTTATTCGTAATTCCTCCAAATTTTTAAATAATTCAACCATCTTCTATAATAATCCCACCAAACCCCTTGCACGGTTCACATTCCCCATGTATAATCATAGACTAAAGCTAATACCAACTACGTTGATAGGAATTATCGACTTGTGAAGGAGGGATTGCGATGTTCCTTAACATAGCCGACGTCGGAAAGGCGTTTGAAGATAAGGATAGCGGAACATTTGAAGTCTTTTCAAATATCGATCTATCTATTGATAAGCAAGAGTTTGTATCCTTATTAGGCCCTTCCGGCTGCGGAAAATCTACATTATTATCGATGATTGCAGGACTCGAGAATGCGACTTCTGGCTCGATGACTCTTGAAGAACAGGAAATTAAAAAGGCCGGACCTGATCGTGGCATGGTCTTTCAGCAGCCTTCATTATTCCCGTGGCTGAACGTCCGTGATAATGTCACTTTTCCACTCAAGTCATCGATGGGCAAAAAAGATGCTGAAGAACGAGCTGATCACTTTTTAAAAATGGTTCACTTGAGTCGCTTTAAGAAGCATTATACCTACGAACTGTCTGGCGGGATGCAGCAGCGTGTTGCGATTGCGCGTGCCTTAGCGATGGATCCTAAAGTGCTGCTTATGGATGAACCGTTTGGTGCCTTGGATGAACAAACGCGCCACATTCTCCACGATGAATTAATTAAAATATGGCAAGAGACTCAGAAGACGATTTTATTTGTCACTCACAGCATTCAAGAGGCAATTAAATTATCGGATCGAATTGTCGTAATGGGAACTCGTCCAGGTCGGATCATCGCTGATATGAAAGTTGATATTCCTAGACCGCGAACGAGATCAAACCCACAATTCATTGAGCTTGAGGATAAAGTAATGAACTTACTCAAGGTTGAAATAAATAAAGTTTTAAAGGAAGAATTAAACGATGACATTGAATATTCTCATTAAACGTATCCTATTTCTCGTTGTCGTGATTGGAATATGGCAACTCATTTTCAGTGCTGGAGTTTTAGAGGAAATCATCTTTCCTTCTCCCGCTAGCGTAGCTAGTGCACTATATACTGGATTTACTACAGGCGACTTTGTCGGAGCGCTCGGTGCGAGTTTCAAGCATTTATTCATTGGTTTATCTATGGCTATCGCATTTGGCACAATTATTGGGGTTATCCTCGGAAAATCAAAGCAAGCGGATGAAACGGCAGGCATGTATTTAATCGCCATGCAAAGTATTCCAAGTATCGTTTGGGTACCACTGGCTATTATGTTGTTTGGTTTTTCCGAAACAGCCGTTATTTTCGTTGTCGTATTAGGTGGTACGTTCGTTATGGCATTAAACGTCCGGACCGCCATTCAAAGTGTGCCTCCACATTTTATCCGGGCAGCTCGAACGATGGGAACAAATGGCATTCCGTTATTTTTCAAAGTAGAAGTACCTTCAAGTGTTCCTTATTTTATGTCAGGGTTACGATTAGCATGGGCCTTTAGTTGGCGCGCATTAATGGCCGGGGAATTGCTTAGTAATGGACCTGGACTGGGTTATTCATTAGCGTACGCTCAGGACTATGCGCGAATGGATCAAGTGGTCAGCATTATCGTGATTATTGGTGTCATTGGAGCATTTGTCGATCAACTTGTGTTTTCTAAACTTGAGAAAAATGTAAGAAAACGCTGGGGACTATCTTAAATAAAGAAAGGGAGAGATCATATGAAAAAATTATTATCCATAGTTAGTTTAGTTGTATTATCAGGAATTCTTGCCGCTTGCGGTTCAGAATCAGGAGCAAGTAGCGGTTCAGGTTCTGATGAAGTTACCATCGGCTATTTCCCAAACATTAACCACGTAGCAGGAATGGTTGCCGAAGAACAAAATCTCTATGAAGAAACACTGCCAGACGGAACAGAAGTGAATTATCAATACTTCCCAGACGGTTCTGCTTTCATGACAGCGATCGAAACGGGTGAAATTCAAGGCGGAATCGTTGGACCAGGACCGGCGATGAACCACTTCACAAGTGGCGCAGATGTAAATATCGTAGCTGCCGGTTCAACAGGTGGTACAGTGATCATGGCACGTAAAGGCGCAGACATTGAAGCACCTGAAGATATCGCAGGCAAAACGTTCATCACTCCTCGTGTAGGATGTACACATGACATTCAATTTGAAACAATGATGCAAGAAGAATTTGGAATCACATCAGATCGTATTGATGGCGAAATGAAACACGTTACTGGAAAACCAGCGACATACAGCAGCATGTTTGAATCAGGAAATGTAGACGTAGCAGCGGTTCCTGAGCCATGGGCTTCTTCTATCGAAAGTGAAGGAACAGGCGAAGTACTCGTACAAAACTCTAACGTTTCCTTCAATGACAAGTTACCAGCAGCTGTATTCGTTACATCTCAAGATCTAAAAGATGAAGATCCAGGTCTCGTACAAAACTTAGTGGACGCTCATATACAAGCAACTGACTTCATTAACGAAAACCCAGATGAATCAAAAGAGATTGCCATTAACAAAATCAAAGATATTACCGATCAAGAATTATCAGCAGAAGTTGTTGATAACGCGTGGGACCGTATCGACTTCACATATGAAGTGAATGAAGAAATCCTTCAATTATTCGCTAACTCTTCTTATGAACTACAGTTCTTAGAAGAAAAACCAAACCTTGAAGGATTGGTTGATACGACGTTTATTGAACAATAAAAAATCACATGAAATCCTCTCTATTCTATAGAGGGGATTTCTAATGAAGAAAAAAACCTCCCAATCAAGGGAAGTAGAGAAACATACGAAATAGCATACTAATTAGCAGACCAAATCGAATATGATTTGGTCTTTTATTTTCCCCTTATATATCAATGGTTATGGGATAATAACGCTTGATTTATTATATAAAATCGCAACCCACAATAGCATAATGACAATAGCTACAGAACGGGATTGTTGAAGACTCGATTCCGAGATCATGGGGTTCGTTACCGTATAAAGGATAGGGGTGGCTTTGAAACAACTCGCTTTCCTGCGGGGGAACTGGCAAGCCTCCTCGGTCGTTGTCACTCCCTGTGGGGTCTTGCCTAACTCCTTCTCGAGGCCACTGAAAAAGTCCTTTTCTATTAATAATGATTTTTTTTGAAAAACACTATCCCAAAATCACGTTGTTTTTCCTGTGAAAGTGGAGTATTAAGTCCAATTTACCCCTAATTTATAAGCCGAAAGTGGGGATGGAATTTTCAGGGATTTGATTTTCTTAAAATTTACCGACTTTTTCAGTGGCCTCACTCCTTCTCCCGCGGGAGTCTCGTCGTTTCAAAGCCACCCCATTCGACATGGAGTGAACGAACCCCCCCTCCATAGGAGAATGCGTCTTACCTACGCTATAGAATAAAGCCTCACCCAACACGATTCTTCTGTTCTCCTCACGAAACCAAGAAAGTCCGGGTAATTGCGCATATCCGTCAAGCTAACATATGAGTAATGCTAAGGAAGAGTTATTACTCATATAGTTTCAATATTTTCACAATAATGAACGTACCTTAACATTCGGAGTCAATAGTTCCAGGCTTAAGAGAATCCATGATTTGATAGGATATAGCGCTACATAAATGGTGTAAGCTATTCTTTCCAACGGAGTCTTTTAACAGTGTACAGAGACTCAAGAACATTTCAGGCTTGAATTTACTAAAGTTTTTCAAAAGGCCGATTTTTTTTAGCTGTTTGTTGTCTTACAGAATACCGACCAAATGTTTCATAAATAGCTTGAGCCATAGACGATATGTGTTTCTTTTGATTCATAAAATCGTCCTTCCCTAGAAATTTCTTCAGCGAAGGATTACGAAAATGTTTGGCTTATCTTGACGGGTATACATCATTCCCCGCCCCCCCTGTCAAAAGTAAAAGTACAGAAAATCTTAGAAGTCAGCACGTAGCCATTGATGTAACAGCATATTTATCCTCTGTTTTCATTATGGAGAGATTCGGGTCCGTTCGTAAAAATACAGGGGGCAAGGAAAACAGGAAGAATGCGTCTTACTATGCAATAAAATAACGTAAAGCCTCACCCAACACGATTTTTCCGTTCTCCTCATGAAAGGCAAGAAGGTCCGGGAAATTGCGAGACTCCTGTGGGATGAACATGATCGGTGAGATCCCGCAAGGCGTAGCCTGAGGAAACTCACCTCATGCCCACGGAAAGCGAGTGATTTCCCGGACCTTCAAACGCCATCTTTTGTAACGGAAACCACCGGAATGTGAAGTTGAGTCCTTCATAATCTGGGGCTATAGTTTAACAAGAAAATAACCAAAAAGAACGCTTGGGCATTAAAATCCAAGCGTTCTTTTTGGTTATTTTCACTGTTATTTATGGTACTAAACATAGTGTGTTTTAGTATGTTATTTCAGATGTTCTCCACGGTATCGGAACTGCTTACAATCAAGAGAAGACTTCCTTTTAATGGGCAATATAAGGAATAATTGTAGCTTGCATCTTTGATTTCCAGTTTTCATAACTCGGAATAAGCTGTTGACTTAATACTTCAACTTTCACATCGGTAGGTTTTGTTTCCGCCCATTTTTCAAAAGTCAGAACAACTTCATGAAATTCTTCAAGTAACGTTTGAAAAAATTCCTGATCATTCATATACTCAACAATATAACTATGTGATTGATTAATTTTTTCGAAGGCAAGAACGGTATCTTTAAACACTTGCTTAGGACGAGACTTTGTTTCATCTGCCCCATCTAAGTATTGAAAAGCCTCACTTACACCCACTAAATCCTGCATGTATTCATACATCATATGGTACTGGTCAACGGTTAGTTTCGAATGTCCCATTATTTTTTCCGGTCCATAAACATACCATCATAACTCGCTACGCTTTGATAGGGATTGGTGTAGCGTTGATTACTAGACTTCTGCTTTCTCATATTACGAAGTTCTCCTTTGAGCCCGTCAAAAAGAAATTCAAGCTTCTGATTAATGTCGAGATCTAATTCCATCACTCGTTGAACCGTTGATTTTTCACTCTCTGTTTCTGGTTGAGGAAGCTGATTTATTAAGTCAGAACGCTGATCAAGTAATTGTTGAACATCAACTATAACTTGTTCACGATTATCGTCAGTTACTTTTTGGTTCACTTTTTGTGATAAACGTTCCGTTATAGATAAAAATTGTTGCCAAATCTCCATTATGCCGTTCCACCTGTGCCATACTGGGCTTTTCTAGATTGTAAAAGAACTTGCTTCCACGTATCACGAAACTCTGTCACAAGTACTTCGACTTCATCGAGAATTTCAGAGTCGTTTTGGATATTCGCTTCCATTAAACGGCGATTCATATAATCATATAAAGGTAACACATCATTAGCTACCGCATAATCTTGATTCATCGTCACCATAAGCTCACGAATAATCGCTTGCGCCTTTTGAATCTTTGTATTTTTTTGTTCTATATCTTTTTGATCCATCGCCTTCTTACCTGCACGAATAAATTTAATGCATCCATTATAGAGCATTAACGTTAGCTCTCCAGGAGAAGCCGTTTCTACTGAATTATTTTGATAGGCTTGAATAGACATCTAAACAAACACTCCTTCTATTATTACATCATACCGCCAGAAAAGTTTTGCTGGATAAACGCAGATTGCGAGTTCATTTCTTGGATTGCACTTTCCATCGCACCGAATTCGGACCAATAGCGGTCTTCGATCATAGTGAGTCGATCTTGAAAATCGACCATACGTTGATTCACATCAACTAACTCTTCTCCTAACGTAAAACTTTGACTTGTACTAAATTCCTTGCCTGCCTTACGTTCAATAGATTCTCTCGTATTCGATAGTGTATCCTCTATTTTACGAATAATGCCCTTACTTTCCCCTTCACCATCATTGGCAAAAAGTTTTTTTACAGAATTACCATCTTCACTTAAAGCTGTCCGTAACTTATCTTCATCTATTTCTAATTTTCCACGATCACGATAATTAGAAGACGGATCAATACCAATTTGGGAAAGTTGATTAAAAGCCCCGTCATTTTCGACGTTACTATACCAGCTCGTTCTCATTTGAGAAAGAGCACCTGATATAACTGAATCGCCTTGTAACAATCCTTTTCGTGCTTCTGCTTCCCATTTTTCAATTTCGTCTTCATTCATGGCATCTTTTTGGTCATCGGTTAACGGTGGATAATCTCGGTTCTTTCTCTCATTCAGCTTTTCGCCAAGGCCTTCGATGATTTCGTTGTATTTATCAACGAATCCCGTGATTTTTTCTACCCCGCCATCGATGTTGTTTGTGACGTTGATGGTAGATGTTCCTTCTTCATGAAAGGTGAGGTCTAAACCGTTGATGGAGTAAGTATTATCATGAGAGGTGATTTCAAAGTCACCGTCATTATAGGAGAATATCGAATCTGCTCCAACTTGTTCCGCAGTTTGACTAAGACCTAGGGTATCCGTAAGAAAATCGGCGTCGGCACCAAACTCAATGTCATGACCATCAGAATTAAAATGTCCAGTATCCTCTCGTTCAATCATGACTTTATCAGCGCCTTTATCATAAAAAGCACGCAGACCTAAATCAGAATCATTGATGTTTTTCAATACATCGTTCAAAGAGTCTCCAGCTTCAATTGAGAATGTGTTTGAAGTGGGACCCTCCTCCCCATATGTTGTAATTGTAAAATCCCCATTATTAAAATTACCCGCAAAGTTATCTTGTTGTGAGTCTAAAGAAGCGTCAGGGTCAAATTCCTTCCCTGTTTCTGTAATAGAGTTCTGAGTAAAGTTGTACGCCGCTGAAGCTAATTGGGTAACGTCTACAGTGTATTGACCTTCCCCAGCAGTAGAACTAGCATTAGCACTTACCGCAGAACTAGAAGAAGAAGTTTCTTTAGATTGATAAGTACGATCAAGTTTCATATCAAGAGCCAAATTATCAAGTTCGAGAAACTGCTTATTCACATCACGATACTCGTCACGCTGCCACTCTAACCGAGTCTTTTCTTGTTCCATCTTATTCAAAGGCATGCGTTCAGCTTCCATTAAGTCTTTCACGATACCATCAATGTCCATCCCGGACGCTAAGCCACCAATTCGCATATCACTCATATGATCACCTCTTATATTTTGTCGT
>NZ_JBHSZV010000046.1:0-9936 GCF_042663045.1 Halobacillus seohaensis
TCGTTCAGTTTTCAAAGATCAATAGGTTCGCCGCTTCAAAATGGCGACTTAATAAATATACCATACTGACGATGTGAAGTCAATAACACATTTTCACTGTTATGCTTTTTCGTTCAGATGAATGAATCGATGCATCGCCTTTCTAAAAAGCGACAAGAACCAATATACCATGCTGATGGAATGAAAGTCAACAACGTTTTACCGCTGTTTTGTTTTTTTCGATCAGCGAATTGGATCGGTGCATCGCTCTCTAAAAAGCGACAAAAACTAATATACCATGTAGAAAAGATGAACGCAATACTTTTTTAAGAAGAGTTCATAGCTTTTGTATTTAAATAAAAGTTGAGTATATAAATAGGCGATAAATACTGACTCGCGAAAGAATAGATTCCTTCTTCCTCACCATTTATACTCAATATCTTCTTAATCCGATTCTATCAAAGGAACCTAATTTATATCAAGATCCGTTCTGAAATCTAAGCCTAATTCCTACTATAATAAATTACATCCTTATTACTCGGCCTCTAACCAATCATAATAAAGAGTATTTGGATCATCCATCACTTCTCTTCGAACGATTTCTTTGAAACGATTTATCATACCGCCATAATAATAGCCCAAGAAACTCTTTTTGATCATGCCATGCTTTTCCGCAAATACAGATTGTTTGAAGATTTCAATTACTGGCTCTAAATAAGTTTGAAGAGGATAAGTTAAGTTTACTTGTCGATATGCACTTTCCACAGTGCGCCAAGCAGAGAGAACATCTGTTGGATTGAAAAAAGGACGTGTGTTTTCTACAAAATCAGTAGGAATAAACGAAGGAATGAACGTGTGGTCAAGGGTTACAGGTTTACAAGAAGAGTTTTCACTTCGCTTTTTCTTTGCTTCGGAGGAATTTATAGGCTCTAGAGGCTGATCCCATGTGGGTTTATTTGAGGATGGTACCGTGTCATTTAGGGTGTCATTTGGGGTGTCACTATCGGGTAAAAAAAGATCCTCCTGGGGGAGAATAAGGAGAATGTTCACTCCACGCTTACCATTCGCTCGTATTGTCTCGACTCGTTTAAGGATTCCTTCCTGTTCTAAAAGACTTATCGTACGGTTCACCGTTCTCCTGCTGAATCCTGTCTTCGTTACAATCGTATCAATCTTCGCGAATGAAACTCCAGGATACTTCACCGAGTATCTCCAAATAAACTTTAAAACGCACATATTTCCTTTTGATAATGCCTCTTTTTTTCTGAATAGAAATGCCCTTACATGTAGATCCATTTCTTTAACACTTTTAAATTGCTGCAATTTGAAAATTTGTTTAATTTCCATAACCATCTCTCCATTCGACTCTTTACTTTCACAATCGAATGGAGTAGGTAGTTTGGTGTCGTTATTTATAAAACTTTTTCAAAAAAATCTTTTTTCCCTAATGTACGTTCAGGAATTAGGTACCTCCTCTTCCTGTCATTCACACAAATCACGAGGTTATGCTCGTTCTATTACTATGAAGATATTGGTATAAATTTTTCCTAGTATGTGAATAATTTTACTATGTATGAGGGGGGCTGAAAATGTTTTTCCGATCATCTAGAAGGCAAAAAAAAGACAACAAACAAAGTACAAACAAAGAAGATTCTTACGTTCACTTACATACAGACCTCCAAAAAAATATTAAAGACCTAGAAAATCTGTTGGATAAACCAAGTGACTTAAATACGAGGACTTTTACAATCGGCCAAGGTGGTCCAGATTGCGCGATTATTCATATAGAGGGCTTATCAGATACAAAAATGATCAACGAAAATATTATGAAAAACCTTCAAATCAGAATAGATGAGGTTGAAAAAACATCTACCTATTTTGAAACAGAATTGCTTGATAAGTTATATCTTCAATTCATTTCCATTAGCAATGTGGAAAAAGGAAAAACTATGGATGATGTTTCCTTTGCTATTCTTTCTGGGGATACCGTGCTTTTCGTTAATGGAATTGACCAAGCCTTAGTAATTAGTACAAAGGGATGGGACAGTCGAAGTATAGAAGAACCCATTACCGAGGCATTAATTCGTGGACCTAGGGAAGGTTTTACAGAAGATCTTCGTACGAATACTATGTTAATTCGTCGTCAGTTGCGCGATTCTAATCTTCGCTTTAAATCACATCAAATTGGACGGCGTTCGAAAAAGAATTTAACAGTTACTTATATAGAGGGAATCATCCACCCCGATCTTGTTAAGGAAGTTAACCGTCGACTTGATACGATTGATATCGATGATGCACCAGAATCTGGCTACATTGAGCAATGGATTGAGGATAACTTTTTATCACCTTTCCCTCAATTGCAAAATACAGAACGACCAGATAAAGTATCCGCGGCACTGACAGAAGGCAAATTTGCAATTTTATTAGATGGAACACCGTTTGCTTTAATTGCTCCGATCAATTTTGGAGCTATGATGCATTCGCCAGAGGATTATTATGAACGATGGATGATTGGAACGCTTATTCGTTTCTTAAGGTACTTTGCTGCATTCATTGCTGTTTTCTTACCTGCTTTATATATCGCCCTTGTTACGTATCACCCGGGACTGCTTCCCACAAAATTAGCCTTTTCCATTGCATCGACAAGGGAGGGACTTCCCTTCCCAGCTGTTATCGAAGCCTTTTTAATGGAAATTACGATGGAGCTTCTTCGAGAAGCAGGGATTCGGCTCCCTAAACCGATCGGCCAAACAATCGGGATCGTAGGGGGACTTGTGATTGGAGAGGCTGCCGTATCTGCTGGTATTGTAAGTCCTGTTATGGTCATCATTGTGGCTATCACAGCGATTGCCTCGTTTACTTTTCCTAGCTATAGTTTTGCCATTTCGATACGGATGTTGCGTTTTAGCTTCATGATGGCCGCGGCGTTTTTTGGACTTTATGGAATCATTCTCGTATATATCATGGTGAATATTCACATTGTTAATTTAAAAAGCTTCGGTATCCCTTATTCTACTCCCTTTTCACCTGGATTTAAGACGGATTGGAAAGACCTTATATTACGCGCTCCCATTACGATGCTAAAGCGTAGACCTAAGTATTTACAAACAGAGGATGAAAAACGGATTAATAAGGGGGATCAATCGTGAAATCATTTGAATATGCAGATGAGGAAATTGACTATAATCAGATTAGGATCTTAATTCCCTCTGTCTTGATCGGAGCTGGTATTCTTTCCCTTCCGCGTATCCTTGCCGAAACCACTAACTATGCAGATGGCTGGATTTCGATTCTCGCCGGGGGATTTCTTGCCGTGACTTTTACTTGGGTAGTTGCTACATTGGCTTCACGTTTTCCTAAACAATCCTTTTTTGGCTATAGTTCTTTACTTCTTTCCAAGCCAGTCGCTTACATCATTACTATTTTTATAGCGTTATATTTTCTAGTTTTTACGGCTTATGAAATCCGATCCGTAGCTACTTTATCAAAAGAATATCTATTCGATGCAACCCCTATTGAAGTTCTTTCACTTGTATTTCTACTAGTTGTAATCTATGCAGTATCTGGTTCAAGGGTTGCACTATTTCGTCTTAATCAATTATTTCTACCTATCATTATCGGTGCTTTAGTGGTTATCCTACTGATATCGATTCCATTGCTTAAGACTGAAAATCTAGTCCCCCTTTTTAAGACAAGCTGGTCAGGTCATTTACAAGGGATAAAGTCAACTTTTTTATCGTTTATGGGCTGGGGCATTTTACTATTTTATATAAGCTTAATGAATCAGCCTAAACGAGCTTCTAAAGCCGCGGTCTCCGGCATCTTTGTTCCCATCATTATCTATTTGCTTATTTATATAACGTCAATCGGTGTGTTTTCAAATATCATGACATCTAACATCACCTATCCTACCAATGAATTAGCAAAGGTCATCGAGGTGCCTGGAGGTTTTTTAGAAAGTTTAGAAATAGTATTCTTTACGGTTTGGGTGATGGCTTTGTTTACCACAACTATGATATTTTTTGATATTACCGTTATGGCTCTGAACTCTCTTCTAAAGAAAACAAAGAAAAAAACTTTGATTCTCATATTAGCCCCTATCATTTATTTGGTAAGCATGCTGCCCCAAGACAACTTAGATATCAATAAGTTAAGTGACGCCCTCGGTTATACAGGATTGATCGTATCAGTAGTTATACCAACAACATTACTGCTTTTAGCTAAGTTTAAGGGGGTTAAAGGGAATGGGTAAAAATTACATCTACTTATTTTTCTCCTGCTTGTCGTTAGTTTGTCTAACTGGATGTTGGGATCAGGTGCAAATTGAACAGAGAGGTTTTGTCATTGGAGGGGCCATAGACATGTCAGAAAACAAGGATAATACATCAAACAATCAAGCACTAGCCATAACCTATCAATTTGCGGCACCTGGTGGAATGGGCGGAGCAACCCAAGGACAAACTAGCGAACAGCCTCCTTTTTTTAACCTTACCGCCAATGGAAATAATGCTTTTGATATCACGAGAGATATGGCAACAAAAACAAGTCGATCACCTTTTTTTAAGCATCTTCAGATCCTTGTTTTATCAAAGGAGGTTGCCGAAACTCCAAATGCGTTAGCAAACTCGATCGATTTCTATCTGCGGGATCAAGAAATGAGGAGAAGTATTAAAGTGATGATTACACCAGAAAAAGCTAAAGATATTTTCGATTTCAAACCTGCAAACGAAACCTTACCGATTATGGCAATTGATTCAATAACAGAAAATATTGTTAAAAGCGCGTCCATCCTACCTCCACTCCAAATTGGAGAGATTCACGAATATTTACTCATGCACAGGAGCTTTGTCATCCCGCTCATCTCCATGTCCGAAGAAAAAAAGCCCCAGGTCAAAAATGCAGCTGTTTTTCACGAACCTACCAATAAAATGGTTGGTATTCTAAATGAAGAAGAGGCTACCGGGGTGAATTACATTAAAGGTGATATAGAGACTGCATCTATTCCAGTTAAAGTTGAAGGTCAATCCATAGCTTACGAAGCCAAAAATATGAAAGCCAACATTGCAGTCGAAGCACAGAACAAAGATAATATTGAATTTACTATATCCATTGAAACAGAGGGTTCTATAGTAGAGTCTTTTTTAAATGCAGATTTTACAGATCCTGCTAAAAAGTCAAAAATCGAAGAAGAAACGGGAAAGGAAATCAAAAGGATCGTAAATAGTTCCATCGAGAAACTACAAAAAGATCTAGAAGTTGATGCCGTGGGTCTTGGATCTTATATAGAAAGAAATCATTATAAATTGTGGCAATCTATAAAGGATGATTGGGACTCTGGAGAAAATTACTTTTCCAAAAGTACCATCACCGTTGAAACAGAAGTCTTAGTAAGAAGCTCAGGTGCGATAAATGAAACAGAATAACCATCATGAAACGAGGAATTTAATATGTGGGAAGCTATAATGGGCCGTATGCCATCCTATTTGGTTCTACTATGTACTATGCTTTCTTTCATTGTTCCGTTAGTAGCCTATAAAATTGCAGATAAATTACACTCTAGCGGGGATCCTCCATGGAAGAAACAACCGGAAAAGTAAAGCTAAATCTTACTCTTGAAAACAAAACTAAACAGGATTACCCCACCTCGCCTAGATTAGCCTGAATCTTTCCGTAATTGCTTGTTCCATTAAATATGAAAAGGCACGTTCCATCGAAATATGTAGTTTTGGTCCTGTGGAGAAAATGTGAAAAATCAGCTTAATTATTATACTAAAACGCAGTATTTTTAGCACCATAAATAACAGTACAACTAGCAAACAAAAACGCTTGAATTTATAATGTCTTGTTCAAACATAAATTAGCATACCAATAGAGATTGTGAAATTTTGCACTAAAACTAATGATCAGGATTGTTGAAGACTCGATTCCGAGATAATGAGGATTCGTTACCGTACAAGGGATAGGGTGGCTTTGAAACAACTCGCTTTCCTGCGGGGGAACTGGCAAGCCTCCTCGGTCGTTGACACTCCCTGTGGGGTCTTGCCTAGCTCCTTCTCCCGCTGGAGTCTCGTCGTTTCAAAGCCACCCCATTCGAGATGGAAATGAACGAACCCCCGGTATAGGGGAATGCGTATTCCTATGCTATAGAATAAAGCCTATGCTATTTTGCGTGATTCTCCAGCGAAACAGAATTACTCATTCATCCAAAACGTGCTTTCCTAAAAGGATATGCTATAGAAACTCCTGTCTTATTTCTATTCTTTCCATGTAAATGAGCTCTCGGTCTGCATCACAATATTTGGGTGCTCTCTTAGTTCTTCAACTAACTTGAACAGCGCGCCATCCTTTTTTTTGGCTTCAATCATACAATCGATTTGCTCTATCGATCCATTCGTCTTTTTCACAAAATCTAAAAACAGATCCACATCTATAAAATCAGCATGACTCTTAAACTCATCGTTACTTTTGGGACTTGAAATGTGCATTTTAACAGGCAGTGGAGAATGAGACCATGTGTTGACGACACGTTCCCAATGCATTTCCCAACTTTCCTCATTATGATTTGCCAAGTGATGATGGATATCAAACACTAGCGGTATATTCAACTTCTCACATACATACAAGCAATTTTCTAAGGTGTAAGAAGTATCATCATTTTCAATCATTACCATTTTCTGAATGCCTTGTGGAACAAGAGACCAATTGTCGATAAAGCGTTCGATTGATTTTTCTTTATCCTGATAGCGACCTCCTAAATGAAATACACAGCGATGAGTAGGGTCAATCCCCATGTATTGGAGCAAGAGATAGTGGTATTTCAAAACTTTTAATGATGTTTTAAATACTTCTTTTCTGGGAGCATTAAGAACGACAAAATGATCAGGATGAAAATCTAGTCGCATCCCATTCACTTTGGAAAAGGATCCTAGCTCCATAAGGTCATCCTTAATTGCTGATAGGTAGTCCCATTCCTTTAAATCTTCGTGAGTGGCAAGTGGAACAAGCCTAGAACTTAACCTAAAAAAATTAATCTCATGTGCTTTGTTATGCTTTAACAACCGTAAACAGTTGTGAATATTCGATTTAGCGATTCTTTCAAGTTTCCTCACAGCAGCTTCTTGATCAAGAAGCTGTTTGAATTTTTTATAAGTCATGGTTTGAGACGGGGAAGCATCTTGTAAGTTCACACTCATGGCTACATATCCCAATCGAAACAATGTCACTTAGCATCACCTCATCCATGTTTTCCTTAGTATAAACGAACGAGGTTTTAGTTATGTGCTCCTAGCCCTGTTACTTATTTGATTATTCATAAATACATAAAAGATCATTCCACCAATTTGAATTCAATTAAGTACTTTTCCCTTTTCTTAAGTCGTGCCACTGTACCAATATAAAAAGAATAAAAACATGAGGAATGTAAAAAATAAGTTTATTGGTGGTGGAATAAATGGATGAACATATTGATACACAAAAAAAGACATCTCATACAACAAAACTTACAGCTCCCGAAATTTCAAACATTTGGTCACAATACCAAAATGACTCAATGGGGATATGTGTCTACAAATACATGCTAGAAAACGTAGAAGATGAGTCTATACGTGATATTTTGAAGTTTTCTTTAAGGTTAGCCGAAGGACATATTTCAAAAATTACAAATTACTTCAAAAATGAAAATTTCCCCGTTCCCCATGGATTTACGGAGCATGACGTTAATTTGACGGCTCCACGTCTGTTTTCAGATACGATATGCCTAACCTATACCTACGTTATGAGTGTCAACGGATTAGCTGGATATGCAGCTGCTTTAACTACAAATGTACGACGAGATATTAGGGATTATTTTGTTGAATGTCAGAACGAAACGATGGAGCTTTTCAATAAATCTTTAGATTTGCTATTGGAAAAAGGAATTGTATCAAGACCTCCAGCAATCAACCCTGCTAACTCAGTCAAGTTTATTGAAAAACAAACTTTCATAAAAGGTTTGCTCGGAGGAGAAAGACCATTAAGCTGCATTGAGATTAATCACCTTTTTTGGGATTTGAAAAAAATCGAATTAAGTAAATCTTTTACAGTAGCATTCGCTCAGGTAGCGAAGTCATCCCAAGCACAAAAGCATTTGTGGCGTGGGGCAGAAATATACGCAAAACATACAGAAATTCTTCAGTCAGTTTTAGCAATGGAACAGCTTCCGTTTCCAAAATCAGATACATCTGAAATTACTAATTCAACGACTGCTCCTTTTTCTGACCGTCTTATGATGTACCACAAAGCACTTTTTGGTTCAACTACCATTGGTTTTTATGGTGTAGCTGTTGGTACTTGTCAACGCGCAGACTTGATTGTACATTACACCAGAATGGCTGCGGAGATGAGCAAATATTTGGAAGATGGAATGAATATAGTAATTGAAAACAAATGGATGGAAGAACCACCTTTGACTGATAATAGAAAAAAACTAGCAAAAAAACAGTAATGAGATTTCCATTTTCTGAAGCTTCGTGCAATTTATTTACTTATTCTGCATATATTTTTCTGTTGTCATTCCTGCATTAAAAACGGCTAAAACCATAATGAAGTAAAAGAGAATTGTTATAAAATCGACTGCACCTAAATTTAATAGATGAAGAAACGAATTAATAACAAAAAGAATAGCAGTAATGATAAAAATTATAAATTGTCCCTTATCTGATTTAATCAAAGTACACCTCCCATATGTTTAAACTAAATTTCCTCCTAATTAGATGATTGTTTGATATTGTCAACGTGCTTAAAGGATGGCGTTTGAAGGTCCGGGAAATCACTCGCTTTGAGAACGGAAGCATCGTGTCCCGAATCTTAATCTAGGGATTTAATTTAACAAGACATTATAGATAAAATTCTTTTCATCAAGCAAATGAAAAATTATCGAGTTGATGATTAGTAACTATGATATCACTGTCTATAGAAAGCTCGCGATTCATACTACTGAATTGCGAGCTTTTGCTGAAAACCTATTATTTCCTTGTAACGTTAAACAATTGCCCTTTACTGTATATAAGAAAAATTAGTGACGTGGTGCAAATAACATCACCGTAACTCCAATCAAGCATATTCCTGATCCCACCCAATCATATAGATCAGGTGTTTTTTTATCGATGCCCCATCCCCATAAAACAGATAAAATTATAAACACTCCGCCGTATGCCGCATAAACCCTACCGAATGATGGAAAAGTTTGAAATGTAGCAATTACACCATATAGAGCTAATGCTATCCCTCCACCTACTCCCCAATAAAACGGCTTACTTTCTCTTAACCATAACCAAATCAAATAACCTCCGCCAATTTCTGCTAATCCTGCAAGTAAAAACAAAACAATTGTATAAATAATTTAGACCTTCTTCCTGAACCTTTATGTAGCTTTTTTACCAACTATCTCTGCGCTAACTCAGGTCTGTACTTAACACTTAATGGCAATCTAATAGTCTAAACTTATCATAAATGACTATTGTTGAGAACAGATAGTGACTTAATACTGTATGACCATTTCGCTGCTTGATAAAAGAGAAAATAGGCAACGTTTAGCTCGAACTCTTTGAAAATGAAAAACATTTTCTAAAATAGATCTATACAAAAAAAGCAAGCCTTAGAATATGTCCTAAGGCTTGCTTTCGTTCATGTGGCAGCGTCCTACTCTCACGGGGATCGACCCGACTACCATCGGCGCTGAAGAGCTTAACTTCTGTGTTCGGCATGGGAACAGGTGTGACCTCTTCGCCAACACCACCACATCATTTTGTAATTGAGGTGAACCCTCAAAACTGGATAAGACATCGCATGTTATCAAACAAATAAACGCTTTTCACGATCTGTCCAGCTATGACACCTTGGTGAAGGTATCATAGCTTTTCTTCGAAGATAAGCCTTCGATTGATTAGTATCCGTCAGCTGCACGTGTCACCACGCTTC